>JAGGSL010000156.1 GCA_021159125.1 Thermoplasmata archaeon | reverse complement strand
CCCGTATTCTATAAGCATTCTGTCAAGAATTTCCCTTGCTGCCAGGAAATTTCCCCTCAGCGCTGTCTCCATAAGTTTCTTTGCCTCCTCCGGCTTTGCCGTGGCTGTCGTCCGATAGATGATTTCAGCATCTATTCTTTTTGACAGGGTGGCGGAGGTCTGTAAAGCATTTATTGCCTTCCGCAGATCTCCCCTCGCAACATACATGAGCGCTTTCATCCCGTCATCCGTGATTTCAAGACCTTCGGCAGCTGCAATTTTGTTCAGGTAGCCCATCATGTCCTCCTCGCTTATCGTCGAGAAACGGAAGACAGCACATCTTGACTGTATGGGCTCTATTATCTTGGAAGAATAATTGCATGACAGAATGAAGCGGCATATGCGCGCATATCTTTCCATTGTTCTTCTCAAAGCTGCCTGCGCATCTGGCGTGAGGGAATCTGCCTCATCCAGAAAAATGATCTTGAAGGACGCATCACCGAGAGGCGCTGTCCTTGCAAAATTTTTGATTTTTCCCCTCACGATTTCTATGCCCCTCTCATCGCTTGCATTGAGCTCTTCAAAATTTTCTCTCCATGTATCTCCGAATATTTCCTTGGCGAGCGCTATGGCGCATGTTGTTTTTCCTGTTCCCGCAGGACCTGCAAAAAGCAGATGAGGAATGCTTCTCGAGCTTGCGTAAGCTTTCAAACTATCAACAATGCCCTGCTGCCCGACAACCTCTTCAAGCTTTGAAGGGCGGTATTTTTCTATCCACAAATCATTCATTTTTCCCCTTTCCTATTGCCTTCAGTTTCGATTCAATGGTCGCATCCTTGTCAAGGCGATGGTCAACATGCAGGTCTATATGAATACGCTTTGCCCCCATTTTAACAATTGCCTCATGGGCTCTTTCAACTGCATCGAATATGCTTTTCAGATCCGGCGCTTCGATAGTGGTCGACATTGCCCCGCTCTCGCATTTCAGCCCCGTTTCCTCCAGAGCTTTTACTGCTTCTTTCACATAT
Organism: Thermoplasmata archaeon; assembly: GCA_021159125.1. GTDB lineage: Archaea > Thermoplasmatota > E2 > UBA202 > DSCA01 > VBQP01. The sequence continues at coordinate 16,847 of JAGGSL010000156.1, read as the reverse complement.
CTGCTAACCGAAACGCCCTCAGATGTCGGGAAAATCGTCAACTCCGCAAGTATCATAGCCATAAAATCCATTCCATTAATAAATCTTTATGCCCGTCACTTTTTCAATATGAACAGCGAATCTATCAGCACCGCTATTATGCCTGCAAGGAAAACCATGTCAAATATTGCCGCTCCACCTATCGAAGCTTCCACGGCATGGCTCAGATGTGTCTGAAGCAATTCCGGAAGGTGAAAAAAATCAGCGCCCACCAGCACTCCGAGCGTGCCCGTGACATATGCAAGAGGCGCAGCCTTCTTCGGTTTTTTATATGATGCTAAAAGAGAGAAGAGGCTTGCAACAGCAGGTGGCAAAAGCCAGAACGGGAATGAGGATGAGATGCCTGCGGCAGTGACTTCAGTAACATTGTAAGTGAAAAATGCAACGATTATTATGCCCACCAGGGCGCTCACTGCAAATCTCTTCTTTGCCATCAGATAAATGCTGATTAAAATCGGAATGAGAGCTCCACCTATGTTTATGGCAATAATCCAGTTGTGGTAAATGAAGAGGGGCAAATCTATCAGCCCGAAAACAATGGAACCGAATACGATGAAGGTTGCCTCCCATCTTGAAAATCCCACCTCAACAAAAGCACTGTAAAATATGGAATATAGTATGTAAAAAGCAAGCCCCACTATGAATAATACCAGCAGCCCGAAAGCCATCATTCTAAGATGTAAGGCAGGATAAGGGATAAATCTTTCTCTTTTATTACAACATCCGCGTCAGCTACAACGATATCATCGCACGGATTGAAGGCAATGCCCATGCCGCTCACCTTAAACATTTTTACATCATACTTTGAATTGCCGACCGATGCAATCTCCTCTTTTTCAACGCGAAGCTTTCGCGCGAGATTTTTTAAAGGAATGTCCTTGTTTTTGGGCGATACGTTCAGTATGCCCTTTTCCATATTTTCGTTTATCTCATTCGCGATAACATAATCCATGCCCATCTCTCCGGCAATTCTTCTCGCAAGTATGCCAAGCCCACCGGAAACAATCGCTGTTTCTATCCCCTCTGCTTTGAGTGCATGCATGCATTCATGGGCGCCTTTCATTACGGGCACGTTTTCAAAAACAGCCTCTATGTCATGCACCGTTTTGCCGATGCTTTTCCACATGGCAATGTCCTTATCCATGTATTCCTGACTGCTGATCTCACCGTTCAGATATGCCTTTCTCGTCTCACTGTTATCTGTGCCAAAACATTCATGAATGTACCTCCATGAGCTTTTCATCTCTACCAGAACGCCGTCCATATCAAATGCAACAAGTTTATAGCGAGACATGGAAAGGAGATGTGCGGCATTTATTTAACCATATTGCAATGGACCATCTATCGCACCGGCAAAACCAGCATGCCAAGGAAGAAGAAATTTCCTATCGCTTCCCTCACAACATGCTCTCCCTGCTCATCGTATGAGATTTGCGCTGCGATTGCAACAGGGCCGACACCAATCATCAAACTCCCGAAGGAAATGCTCGTTTCCGGAGGCATCTCGGCAATCGTCATTCCTGCATTACCCCAAAGACTGCTGATTACAAAACCGCTGATTGATATGCTGTCCAGTGAAACGTTGTATATGGAGTAGTTGTTGTTATTGGTGATTACCAGTTGCACTCCAAATCCACCTTCCCAGGAAATGCTGACACCGTCAAGATTTTTCTCGGTTTTATGCATGCCCTCTCCAATCTGGGGCAATGAGCCCATTAAAACCACCATCGCCACCACCCCGCCAATAATTATTCTTCTCATTTTATCTCCCAACTATGCAATAAATGTTGAAGGAATTTATAAAATTGTTGCTTTCACCTATGCATCCTGCGGGTTCTGTTGGCTATGGTACCTTGACGACTGCAAAAGATATACGGGCAGGAGCTATGTCCAGAAGTGATGGCAGGATGAGATTTCGCCCACAAATCTCGAGCATCACAAGACCGTTTGTCCCATTATCAACATCTTCGTTTACAGCAAGAACAATATTGATAGTTCTTGTTTCTCCCCGCTGGATGATAAATTCCTTTACACTGGGAACTGTCTCTAGCCATGAGGGGGCACGAACGACTGATACGTTTACCATGACTGGAAAAAATTGAATAAAATACGGCTGGTATGTGATATTTACCCCCTCTATTTCGCTGCCATACCTTTCGATTTGAACAACAGGTTTATCCACCTGTGCATCCATCTCCCCCCAGAGTATAGGCATTATATGGAAGGAGGAAGCAGAAACGTTAATATTGCCTTCTGTCCCCTTACAAACAAAAGCCCGGTCTTCAGTAGCTACACTTATCAACGCCCCGATAATCAACAGAAACGCTACTGCTGCACTTTTTATTTTCATCTTTCTACTAACTTTTAGCATGATATAGATCTTACGAAAAGCGTTAATATTGATGTAATTGCCACAAACCCGAATGTGGACATCGATATGTCTGCCTTCACAGATTAAAAAGACGAATGTATATCATTATACGTAAAAAGTGGGCCCTCTGGGATTTGAACCCAGGACCTCCGCCATGTCAAGGCGACGTCATAACCAGCTAGACCAAGGGCCCGTTGCTTGCCGATAAGAATATGGATGCATTTTTTAAAGTTTCTCTATCCTTGCCTCTCTGACCGCCTTCCTTACAATATCAGCCGCGCCCATTTTCTCCTCTTCCTTTTTTATGCTTTCTAAGGTGGCTGATGTCGCAGGTTTTGACGGGACAAGAGTGCATGGCTTTGACTTTTTTATCGATAGCTCATAAGTGCCTATTCTTTTTGCGATATCTATGATTTCCTCCTTATCAAGCCCTATAAGCGGCCTTACCACCGGCATGGATACGCTTTTCTCGAGCACCATCAGATTCTGCAGGGTCTGCGATGCCACCTGCCCCAGGTTTTCCCCCGTAACTATAATCTCCGCGCCTTCATTTCTGCCTATTTCTTCCGCAACCCTGTACATCATCTGCTTGCACATCACGCAACGGTAACGTTCCTCGCATTTCTCATATATCTCCTTCTGCACAATTTCCCCGAACGGCACGCTGTACAACTCAATTTTTTTGCCGATTTTATCGGATATGTGGTCCACCAGCTCAACAACTTTTTTGCCGTCTCCCCCGAAAGGAGAATTGTCCATGTGGAGCGCCGCGCAATCCGCCTTCTTCGCCATTATGTAAAGCGCGACAGGCGAGTCAATGCCTCCCGAAAGCAGAGAAACAGCCTTCATACTACCTTTCCGTTCTTTATCACTTTCTCCACCAGATTCACACCGAAATGATACGGAATGAAAACATGCGAGGGAGCATCAATTATAACCAAATCGGCCTTTTTCCCTTCCTCTATGCTTCCCACCTCGTTTTCCATCCCCACTGCCCTTGCAGCGTTTATCGTCGCCCCCTCTATCGCCTCTCTCGGCGTCATGCCCATCTTGAAGCATGCGAGCTGTATCACAAACTGCATATTTTCAGTCCAGCAATTGGGATTCAAATCAGTCGCAAGCGCCACCCTCACGCCCTCTTTCATCATTTTCCTGGCAGGCGCATATCTCTCCTGCATCAGGGAAAACGGAACAGCAGGGAGCAGGACAGCATTTACGCCTGCCGTTGCCATTCTCTTAATTCCATCATCAGATGCCATGAGCAGATGGTCGGCGCTTATCGCATTCATTTCCGCCGCCAGCCCCGCCCCCCCGCACGAGGAAAATTCATCTGCATGTATTTTCGGTGTCATCCCATGTTCCTTCCCCGCCTGCAATATCCTTCTCGATTCGTCGACCGTGAAATAGCCGTTTTCGCAGAAAACATCGCAAAATTTCGCGAGTTTTTTTTCTGCAACAACAGGAATCATTTCGTCCATCACTAGCCCGATATATTCATCTTTATCAATTTCGGGAGGGACAGCATGGGCCCCAAGGAATGTTGGGACTATGTCAATCTCATGTTTCCTGTTTAGCTCATTTGCCACCTTTAAAATTTTGATTTCACTTTCAAGATTAAGCCCGTATCCGCTTTTTATCTCGGCTGTCGTTGTCCCGTACTCAAGCATTCTGTCAAGCCTTTTCTTTGACTCGTTAAAAAGCTGCTGGAAAGATGCCTCTCTCGTCTTCCTGACAGTATAATTTATGCCCCCTCCTTTTTTCGCAATATCCTCATAACTTGCCCCGTTCAGCTTCATCTCAAGCTCGAATTCCCGTGAGCCTGCAAAAATTGCATGGGTATGGCAGTCTACAAAACCAGGCAGAATCGTTTTGCCCCTTGCATCTATGATTTCTTCCCCCTCAAGATTTTTCCCGATTTTCTTTATCCTGCCATCTTCAATAAGAACGGATGCGTTTTTTTGGACTCCGTCGGGCAAAAAAATTTCGCTCGCGTCTTTTATGAGAAGCATGATAAATGAAAGAAAAGGTGATTTAAAGTTTTATGCAGGTTTGAACACACTATTGTATATAAGCCGCGATGTGACATTGTGTTCCAGCATACTCAGAAAAGGATACCATCCGAGTCGCAGGCTGGAAATGAGTCTGCCCGCAATGCCCGAAGCACGGTAAAATCTCTTTATAAATAGTTTTGTGCCTCTGTACAGTTCCTCGGGTGTCATATTTCTGGGACGAAATACCACGTGATACAGATCATATTTTGACCAGTCAATCGTGAATATCCTTTTTTCCCTCTCAAGGCGAGAAAAAAGAGAGGTGCCGGGCAGGGGTGTCAGTATGTTGGCACCTGCTGAATCCACATCCCACTCGCTCAACTTTTCCAGCGTTGTATCAAAAACATCCGGCATGTCTCCATCAAGTCCGAATACCAGTGATGACATGACTGCTATGCCGTATTCGTGAAGTTTTTTTACTACATCTCCGTATTTACTCACATCGTTGGTTTTTTTGGACAGGTGGTCTATGTTCGAGCGTGATATGCTTTCAAAACCTATCGCGCATGCTATGCATCCCGCATCGCTTGCAAGTTTTACAAGCTCTTCATCCTCTGCAATATTTGCATTGAAAAAACATGCAAATTTTTTATCAAGTCCCTTCATCTCTCTGAAAAGCTTTTTTGAATAGGCAGGATTCAGATTTAGGGAAGAATCCATGAATATGAAATAATCATGCGGAAGGTTTTCTATTGCCCCTATAACTTTTTCCATGGGCTTTAACCTCAATCTTGAGCCCATAGGCGAGTGGGAAATCGAGCAAAATTCGCAATGATTTATACATCCCCTGGTCGCCTCTATTCCCCCGACAGGACTCAAGGATCTGTTTATTCCTGCTGCGCACGGTATCTGCCGGGATGCGATGGGTTTGCTCTGTATATAGAAGGGTTTCAATCGCCCTTTCTCAGCATCCTCCAGTAGTTCGGGCCAGAGCATCTCTGCCTCGCCCACCACGACAGCATCTGCATGCCGTTTTGCTTCTTCGGGCAGGGCGGAGGCATGGTATCCGCCGAGCACAACTTTAACGCCGCATTTCCGCAGCATGTCTGCCATGTTGTAAGCCCTGTACGCTGTTGCGGTAAAATAACTTATGCCGGCCAGTTCGTAATCTGAAAAATCCATTTTTTTGAGTCTGCTATCGTTTAAATTGTTTATTATGGTTACAGAATGCCTCGAAGGCGTCAATTCGGCCAGCTGCTCCAGGGTGCAGGATGGCCAGAGCAACCATATCTTCTCAATGAATTTTTCATATGACGCAGCATCTGGATTTCCGAATGCCTGCAATAACAGGATATTCATACCAATCACCCATATCTTGAACGTTCATTTTATGAACGTTACTATATTGAATGTTAATTTATAAACTTTTCTAAAAGCATTTAATTGAAAGAAGGTTGACAACATTATGGTAAAAAAATTTGTTGCCATAATTGTACTTTTTATTATGGTTGGCGGGATATCTTCCTCCATTCCCACATACAACTCACCTGCAACAAAGGTTCATTGCAATTCTGTGCCGGAAAATAATATTATAAAAATTGCAATACTGGACTCACTCATTCCTTCATTTACTTCCCCGCCAGAAATGGAAGAAATACTGAACGGCTATTCATGGTCATGCCAGAACACCTCATATGAATTTAAAACCACATTTATTACAGATGCCCAGATATCGGCAGGGGCTCTGAGAGGTTATGATTTGCTCATAATTCCCGGCATAGGCAAGGAATTTAGACGGCCTATAGATAGCGGGCTCTCACAATGGAAAAATGAAGTGAGGGATTTCGTGGCTGGCGGGGGCGGATATTTCGGAATCTGCGGAGGGGCAAACATAGCATCACAGGGGCTCCTGAGTGCTCCTGAGAGGAAATGGAAGCACGAGACAGCATGGGAATGGTTCATGAACAGGTCAGCCATTGGAATTGTACCTGTGGTCTCATATCAGGATATGGGCGACCCCATAGCCTGCAGCTTCGCAGGCAATCCTGCCAGGATAGGGCAGTCAGCATATATATGGTACAATCTTTCCGCTGACGGCTCTGGTGTATGCCAGCACTGCAGAGTTAATACAAGCCATCCGATATTTCATGGTTATGGGAAGGATACGAGAATAATAAGATGGGTAGGTGGTCCAGCCCTGATTCCTGAGGGGAATGTTACGGTGCTGGCATGGTATCCCCGCGAAAACATTTCCGGGCCAAACGGAAATGAGAGCACTAAATTACATGTCTGGGCATATAATGTCAATCCTGCAGAGCCTTTTGATTTGTGGGATATGAAAAGCAAACTTATTGAAACCCATCTTGCAGGCAAGCCAGCTGCTGTTGCATGCAACTACGGAAAGGGAAAGGCGGTGATATTTGGCAACCATCCGGAGCATCACGTGTGGAAAGGAGGAAGAATTTTCGAAGAAGATACGGGCAGCAACCGCATGTTTTCAAAGGGGCTCTTTCACTGGAAGGATAGGCAGCCGTTGCCCGATTCTTACAACTGGTGGATTGTCAGAAGAAGCGCTGCGTGGGCTGCCGGTGTGCCTGCCGGCGAGCTGCCGCCCATCACATGATGCACGTCCGCATCCGTAACAAATTTTATTAAAGGGATTCTGTTGTGGTTATAATGAAAAACGGCAGCCAGGACGTTGTTTATAAAATTTTTAGATTGCTCAGAGAAAATGTTGTTAAAATTCTGATGGTTCTGAGGGAAAAAGAAAAAATAAGGTGGAAGGAACTTCAGAAAGAGACGGATATGGCAACTGCAACATTTAACAGAGCACTTGCTGCCCTTCAGGAGATGCATTTCATACACAAGGAAGGAAGCTACTACGAGCTTACATGGGTAGGGCGTCTTGTGATTGATGGATTTTTGCTGCTGGGCTGGAGAATTTCCGATGAGCCGGACAATCTTGAGGACGTGGTGGCAGAGAAGGTGCTGGCAAGGGACATAATAATGGCTGTCATTATGATAATATTCGTAAGCCTCCGTGTCAGGGGAAGGTTGAACATCAAAGAGTTAGAAAAAGAAATTGACAGGGAGAGAAGCGTTATAGAAAAAATAATCGAAGAGTACGAGAAAGACGGATATCTTGAGATAAAGGACGGTATGATTGTTGCAACCGAAAAAATGCAGGAATTAACTCCGGAAGAATTTTTTTCCAGGGAATGAAGAAGGCCATAAAATCAAAAATCCAAATATCTGCAACAAGCGAGGTAATCTATCAGCTTTTGAATAAGCCTGATGGTGAAAAACCGTTTGTTGCATATTCCTAAATAAATGAATGGATATACGGTAAAATGATATCTGCTGCTATAAACAGGGCAAATATCAGAATGAGGGCGATCAGAATTTTCAAAGCGAATTTTATTATCTTCCATCCTATCAGCACCACGATTATTGCAATCAGAAAAATAAGCCAGAGAGGCATATGAAATACGAGCATGAGATATAAACCCGGATTTTTATAAAAGCATATCGGAATTTTTCATATAAAAGTAATAAGTGCTCCCGCCGGGATTCGAACCCGGGTGGCCGGCTATCTTTGAACCCTTTTGGAAAAGGTGTTTTACCCCCAAAAGGGCTCTCGAAAGGCCGGAATGATTGACCGGACTACACCACGGGAGCCTTCTCATAGCCCTGGGCAGATTCGAACTGCCGTCATCGGGTCCAAAGCCCGATATGATAGGCCTCTACACCACAGGGCTATATCACCTATGGAATATCATTTTCATATATAACTTTTGATGGTGAAAAATATATAGCGACAGAAGTTTGCAATTTGGTATGAGAAAAGACGAGGTAAAAAAATTGCTGAAGGAGGCAAGCATTGAGGAAGGGGATTTCATCGAAATCCGTACGGGAGGAAAAACATACAGGGGCATGCTTCTCCCATCTCATGCATTCAGTCAGAGTGATATCATAATAAAACTGGAGAACGGATATAATGTGGGCATAGTAATTGATGGCCCTGTTTCAATAAAATTAATCGGAAAGAAAAGCAGGGCAGAAAGAGGAAGTCGCTCAACACCCCATAACGGCAAAAAGCCGACTGTATCTTTGATAGGAACAGGCGGGACAATCGCCTCGCGCATTGATTATGCCACGGGAGCAGTACATCCTGCAAGCACATCTGAAGAAATCGCGCTTTCCGTGCCGGAGATTTTTGATATATGCAATTTGAATGCAAAGGTAATTTTTCAAAAGTTCGGTGAGGATATCGCCCCCTCAGATTGGGCAAAGATTGCAGAGGAAACAGCAAAAGAGCTTAACAGCGGAGCAGACGGAGTAATAATATCTCATGGAACAGATACAATGAGCTATACATCTGCCGCCCTCTCGTTCATGCTGAAAAATTTGAATGGGCCGGTCGTGCTTACAGGCTCGCAGCGCTCATCAGACAGACCGAGCAGCGATGCTTTCCAGAATCTGCTTGCCTCAGCCAGGGTGGCTACCAGCGATCTGGGAGAAGTGGCGGTTGTCATGCACGGCACACCCTCTTCGGGGCAATGCCACATATACCGGGGAACAAAGGTCAGAAAGATGCATTCTTCCAGAAGGGATGCATTTCGTTCCATAAATGGGCATCCGCTTGGCTTTGTCGACAGCAGAGTGCATCTCTTCAGGGGCTACAGGAGAAAAGGCAACGGAGAAGCAATAGCAGATACCCTCCTAAATACAAACGTTTCGCTTTTGTATTATTATCCCAACCTGGACAGCGATACTTTTCTCAGAATGGTTGAAGGGAAAGAAGGAGTGGTCATTGCAGGAACAGGCCTGGGGCATGTGAGCAACGAGATTGTGAAGGCGATAAAAGAGGTTGCCGGGGAAGGCACCACAGTCGTGATGACAACACAGTGCATATGGGGCAGAGTTAATATGAATGTTTATGCAACAGGCAGGCGGCTTATAGAGGCAGGCGTAATATCTGGCGAGGACATGCTTCCGGAAACAGCGCTGGTGAAACTCATGTGGGTTCTTGCACATTTTGAAGGCGATGAAATCAAAAAAATGATGGGGAAAAACATTGCAGGAGAAATATCAGAGAGGATGCTGTATGACGCATATCCCGAGCAAAAAAAATATATGGCATGAGACAATAACATGGCAATGAAAGCAAAGATAATTTCTATAATGGTGATAATGCTTCTTTTGCCTCTAGCCGCTGCTTTGCCGTCGGATGCACAGCTGGAAAAGCCGAACTGGAGTGTGGGGGATTACTGGGTGTACAGCGGCAAATATGTCGGAACCGCTTCCATGTCCATGGAAAATGCCACGCTTACATCATCGATTGATTCTACCGTCTCTCTGAGGGTGGATGTGAACGATGTGGAAGTCAAACAGATAGAAGGCAATTATGTGGGATGCTACCTTCTGGGCATCAGCAGCACTATAGCGGGCACATACACGTATGAATTGGGACAGCAGCACTATAGCGGAAATTTCGCTTTTAACGTAAACGGCACAAGTTTATTCACCACAAATAATCTTTCAGTGGTGGATTCAAATATAAATGTGGGCGTTGACATTAATATTCCGAACATACCGCAGACATTATCCACTGAAACCGATTACGACCCGCCGCTTGACTTCATGCAGTTTCCTGTTCATGAGGGAGAAAAATGGACTTCAAGTTGTACAACAACCACAACCTACATGGGGAGCACGCCCACCACAGCCCAGATTTCATTCTCATTTGAATGCACAGGAAAGGCAGGAGACAAATATATCATAAAAACAGATTATATTCCTTTCATCGGCGATTTGATTCCGATAAACAACACGCTTATACTCTGGTCAGACAGTAAGGGCATGATAGATGAGATAAGGGGACAATCTTCAGAACAGACACTTAATATAAAACTAACAGACTACAAATATGAAGCAAAGGAAGATATGCCGCCAAATGCAAAGTTTTCTTACGACCCATTAAACCCATCTGTGGGAAGCATTGTCACATTCGATGCAAGTTCTTCAAATGACTCTGATGGCAATATAGCTTTTTACCAGTGGGATTTTGGCGACGGCATTGATGCAACAGGACGTGTCGTCACCCATCAATACGGCTCTGCGGGAAGTTACACGGTAGTGCTCACAGTCATGGACAACTACGGACAGAGTGATACATACTCCAAAAGCATTACGGTCTCAGGTGCCAGCGGCGGGGGCAGCGGCTCCACCCCCGGATTTGGAGCGATAGGGCTATTCCTTGCCCTGTTTGCCGCGGTCCTGCTCCTCAACAGGAGAAAATAAAATGGTACAAACAGCTGCAATATGCAGAATTAGTACAGGAGAGGATAAGCGGGATTAGGCTCAGGAATGCATCATCACTAACAGCATACACGGGGCGATATGGATAAGCAAGTGGCAGGGGCATTGATAAAGCCAATAAATGCCCATAAAAGGATAAGATAGGAGATAATCAGGTAGGTTTAAATATACCAGCATAATTAGAGATAAAAGTTATATAGGGGTGTTCATGCAGTACGATATATTACTCAAAAAACCAAAGCTAACTATAATTATTTTTACCATAATAACAGTTCTGATATCCTCCCAGGCGTTGAATGTTATAATTTCATCCGATATAGAACTCTACATGCCTTCGGGCGAGTCGACAGTCGAAACACTGAACAATATAAGGGCAGAATGGCCTGTGGACTCCATTCTCATCTACATAAGTGCTGATAACATCACAAATGTCTCCACGCTTAAAGAGATAAATGCAATGGAGGAAGCATTAAATCCGGAGGAAGGGGACGGTGATGATGTTATATATACTGCAAGCATAGCGTCTTTTCTCAGAGACACAAATAAAATTTTCCCTGTCATAGGAGGAGATAAAATACCCGACAGCCAGTGCGATGTGGATTTGCTTTTGAAGCTCATTCCGGATGAAATGAAGTCCAAGTTTGTCACCCCTGACAATAAAAATGCAATCATAATTGTTACCACGAAAAAAGATGTTGATGCCAACGACCTTCTGGGAAACAAGATATATCCCCTCCTGGAAACAACAGTAGAGACAAAGATGACAGCGACAGGAACCATAACAATGTATAAGGAAACGGTGGACTGGATAATGGGGCGCATCTACAGTGTCATGCTTCTCTCAGCTCTCCTTCTCGTTCTCACCATTCTGGCATTCCACAAGAGAATGAAGGCGGTGATAATTGCCCTCACCCCCATAATTTATGCAATAGGGCTCACCTTTGGAACAATGGGGATGATGCCGGATATGGAATTTGCCCCAACTGTCATAGCAGTTATTCCTCTGCTGGCAGCCCTTGGGATAGCTTACTCGCTCCACATGATAAACCATTTTGCGGAGGAAGTGGAGAAACATCCGCCGCAGGAAGCAGTAAAAAGAATAATCCCCACGACAGGAAAAGCAGTCCTGCTTTCTGCCATCACAACAATAGTGGGATTTGCATCTCTCCTCTCATCAACAATGCCTCCGATAAAGAACATGGGGCTTGCTTTCCTGGTAGGAGTTCTTTACTCTTTCATTGCCACGATGGTGATGGTTCCTCCGATGCTCATAATTGCAAAGTACAGGGGGAGAAGCGTGGAGGGATGGCGCTCCTTTTCCAAACTTACAAGGTACAAAAAACATATTCTGCTTCTTTTCATCGTTTTGACCATGCTTTCTGCCGCCGCCCTTCCAAGCGTCTCCACAAAGACATCCATATGGGAAATGATGCCGAGAAAGATGGACAGCAGTGTTGCAATGACAGATTATTCCCAGAAATTCGGAGGGGGGCAGACAGAGGTTTTTGAAATAAGCACTGCCAAAGATGGCATTCTTGAGCCCTCGCTTCTAAGGCAGATGGAAGCAATGGAAGAGGCGATAAATGTCGGAGTGGAAAATGCCTCCGCATATTCTGTGGTTGATGCCATCAAAAGACTTAATTTCGGGACAATACCCGCCACAAAAGAGGATGTGAAAACTCTGGTGGAAAAAAGGTTGCCTGAAAAATACAAAAAAATGATGCTCAACGATGATTACAGCAAAACTCTTGTATATGTGGACATGCCCGTCATGTCAACAAAAGATACGGGAAAGGCAATAGACGGAGTAGAACAGATCCTTGACCAGTACAGAAACAAGCCGGGGGTTGCCAATGAAAACATCACACAGCTTGTGGGCCTTGGCTCGATAACCGTCTCTGTCAATGGAATGCTCATGGAGCAGCAGTTCCGTTTCACGTTCATTTCGCTTTTGCTTGTGTTTGCATGCCTTGTTCTTGTATTCCGCTCTTTCAAATATGCTGCAATAACATTCCTGCCGATTTTGCTCATACTGGTGTGGGAACCCGGAGCACTTGTCCTGGCGCACATACCCCTGAATGTTGCGACCGTAATGGTTTCTTCAATTGCGATAGGCGCAGGGATAGATTTTTCGGTTCATATAACCGAAAGAGTGAGAGACGAGCTAAAAGACAAGCAAAAGACCGCGCTCGAGGCGGTAAAAACAGCAATAACCACGAAAAGCCCTTCCCTAATAGAAGCGACTGTGGCCCTTATAGCAGGCGGCATTCCCATTGTGCTTATGGAATATGAGATGATAACCCAGTTTATCGTCCTTGTTCTCATCATGCTTGTATTTGCATGCGTTGCATCACTGCTCGGGCTCGCTGCTCTGTATTCGATTAGAAATGGAAAATGGCTCGAAAGCTGGGGACGATAAGACAGGAAATACGGATAAAAAAGGCATGATCAAATCCTCCGTAGCCATTTGCTTCACAACACATTTTTAGATTTCCGGCATTTGTAAGGAGCCTGCCGCCCAACATGTTACAATTATGGCCGTTACAATATGTTACAATATGCCAGCATATTCCGTTCACTCCCACTTCTCGAGTTTTTCCTGAAAACGCTGCTTTTCTCCCCTTACCTTTATTGGATATTCGCCCGTGACACACCCAAGGCATAAATCATTGCGATCTATTCCGATTGACTTTACCATACCCTCTATTGATATGTAACCGAGAGAATCAGCATGTATCTTTTTTCTTATCTCCTCCACATCCCTTCCATATGCTATAAGTTGCTCCCTCGTCGTCATATCTATCCCGAAATAGCATGGAGCGACTATTGGCGGGGAGCCGATGCGAACATGGACTTCTTTCGCCCCTCTGGAGCGAAGCAAATCAACCATCTGCCTCATTGTCGTGCCCCTCACAATTGAATCATCAACAAGCACAATTTTCTTTCCCCTAACAATGCTCCTTATCGGATTTGTTTTTAACAGAATGTATTTCTGCCTCAAATCCTGGGTGGGCATTATGAAAGTCCTGCCTATGTATCTGTTCTTCATAAGCCCCTCTGCTATCGGTATGCCTGACCTGTTCGAATATCCGTATGCATGTGCCCTCCCCGAATCCGGAACAGGAACCACCATATCTGCATCTGCTGGATGCTCTACTGCAAGCTGCTCCCCTATCTTCTTCCTTGTCATGTACACATCTTTTCCGTCTATTACGGAATCTGCCCTGGCAAAGTATATGTATTCAAAAAAGCAATGCGCTTTATTCTTTTCCTCAACAAGCTGATAAGAGGTATAGCCATCCTCCGTAAGTTCCACCAGTTCCCCTGGCCGAACATCTCTTACGAGTTCTGCCCCCAGAACGTCAAGCGCCACAGTTTCAGATGCTATCACATAGCCGCCATCCATTTTTCCCATGCAAAGCGGCTTTATGCCAAAAGGGTCTCTCAAACCAAAAACCCTGTTGTTGAACATTATTGTAAGGGCATAGGAACCTTCAATGTCCTTCATCAAACTTTTTACTGCCTTCTCAAAACTCTTTGTTTTAAGATAATCCGACAGCAAAAAAGCCATCGATTCCTCCTCGCTTCCCATTGAAAAGTTATGCCCTTCCTTCATCAGCCTTTCTTTCAGCTCACCGGAGTTTGTTATTATGCCGTTGTGGGCAAGCGCTATGTCGCCTGCAGATGTATGCACAAGAGTGGGCTGGGCGTTATACGGAGAGGATATCTTAACCGAATAGTAGGTATGCCCGATCCCCCTCCTTCCTTTTATGCTGTTCATGTCTATTTCTCTAAAAGCCTCGTTTACGAGCCCAAGCCCTTTATAACACTTTATTTTTTCTTCTTCATCATCATAAACGCTTATCCCCGCCGCCTCCTGCCCCCTGTGCTGCAGGGCGTTAAGAGAAAAATATATATATGGAGAAACATCCGCTTTTGCTGCAGCTGCTACAACGCCGCACTTCTCCCTCATTTTGCCCAGTTATAACTCTTCATTCTTTTTGATTTCCCGAACCCGCAGGAGGCACATACCTTTGTTCTGACGTTGAATGCCCTTTTGCCGCACCTTCTGCAAATGATATGGGTCTTTCCGCCTCCGGATTTAGATGGTGTTCCTTTTGTCATTTTATCACGGTGAAATATATATTATGTTGTCGCCCCTCACTATCACTTTTTCCAGCTCTCTCTTTTTCTCGCCCTCCAAGAATTCTTCAGCATTCTTCAATATGAGATTGAGGTGAGGGTGATCATATCCTTCAAGTATGCCCCTGTATTCCCTGCTTCCCCTTAGCTCGACTATGACTCTCTTCCCAATGCTACTGTGTATCATTTCGAGGGGTTTCATTGTTAGTGTATGGAGGTCATATACTTAAATATTTGGTATTGAAAGACTGCCGTATTTCGGTCAATGTTGAGAGATTTTGGTTGGGGGCAAATATATTATATACTGGTATACAATATACCTTTATGGCAACCACCATAAAAGTGAGTAAAGAACTCCTTCGTGAATTAGAGGAGTTAAAAAAAGAAAAGAAAAGCAAATCATATGAGGAGGTATTAAGACAACTCATAAGGGGGGAGAAGGCGCTAAAAAAATCCCATTTTGGAAGTTTACCTGAGTTAGAGGAATTTCAGAGGGAAGAAATTGACCGTTTTGATTGATTCCTGGGTTTGGGTGGAATACTTTAAAGGAAGTGAGTATGGAAAATATGCAAAAAAGTACATTGAAGGAAATGAAAAGGCGATAATATCAACAATAAATATTGCCGAAGTTTATAGATGGATATTGAGATTTTATGATGAAAGGATAGCAGAAGAAAAAAAGAATGTAATGGAAGAGAGATGCTTTTTAATTCCAGTAGATACAGAAATTGCTGTCATTGCTGCAAAAATAAAACATAATGAAAAAATGGGATTAGGCGATGCCCTCATATATGCAACAGCAAAAAAAGAAAATGCAGTGCTGTTGACTGGTGATTCTGATTTTGAAGGAAAAGAGGGCGTAATACTTATCGGGGGAGATAAATCAAAGGTGGCCTAAAGATTCAAGAAGAATAGGTCAGATTTTGAAGGCAAGGACAAAGAGTTAAACAGAAACATTATATATACGAAAAAATGTTATGTAAGCATGGCAAGATACAGACTATCTATAGTAGTCGAAAAAGATGATAATGGTTATTTTGCATTTTGTCCCGAGTTACAGGGATGTTACACCCAAGGAGATAATTATGAGGAAGTTATCGAAGGCATAAAAGATGCAATCAAATTGCACATCGAAGATAGGGTTGCAAACAATGAAGAGATACCAACATCAGAGATGACAAGCCTCTCAACCATCGAAATGGAAGCATGATAAAATGGGGGAAAAACTTCCGAGAATAAAAGCAGGGGATATGATAGGGGTTCTAGAAAGGAAAGGATTTGTTTTGGTAAGGCAAAGTGGCAGCCATAAAATTTACAGAAATAATGAAGGAAAGAGAGTTACAATTCCCTATCACTCTGGAAAAATTCTGCATCCGAAGGTTTTGAAAAGCATAATGAGAGATGCAGAAATCGGTATGGATGAGCTAAGAGAGCTCTTATGATCATGCCTTTTCCAGCATCAACAATTATATTCATCCACCTAACACCTTTCTTGCAACTTCCTTGTTTATAATTTTGCTTATTTTCTCCACATCTTCTTCAGTGAGTTTACTTTTTGAAGTTAGTTTTTCCAGAAGTTCAAGATCATTTATTCTCTTTTCTATTGCATTTCTTGCTACCTGACTCCATTTTATTTCTGAATGTTTTTCCATCTTCTTTTTTAAATCATCTGGAATTGACAGTGTTATATTTGCCATCAAATATATATGTGAAGGCACATATAAATATTTTTACGTCAAAAAATCCATGGGAAAGGACATAGGCCACTCAGCACAAATCAAATAAAAACAAAAGAGAGAAAGAGGGGTTGTTTGTGGAATTTGTTACTATGTTTATCTAATTACTGTGCTGCAGATTACAGAACCGGATTCACTGCTAATTATCTGGAGTGTATCCCCTGGATTTGCATCGCTTGAATAAATGTTTATCACATCTCCTGCTTCTATGTAATCATCTCCCGTTGCTACATCCTTCTCGGTTAC
>JAGGSL010000080.1 GCA_021159125.1 Thermoplasmata archaeon | reverse complement strand
TGTATTTTTCTTTCACTTTCCCTTTAATTGCCCGAAGGTTAAAATTTTTTGCCATCCAAAAGCTTAAATACCCAAATTGTATTATATTTCAAATTGTAATATTTACAAAATAAAATTAATTACGAGAAAGTAACAAAAAAGGTGAGAACTTGGAAAAATATGAGAAATACATAGAAATATTGAAAAAAAACGGAATGAAAGTAACCCCTCAGAGGATAGACATAATGAAATATCTGGACGAGCACAGAATACATCCGAGCGCAGAGAAAATTTACTCTGATTTGAAGGAGGATAATCCCTCGCTTTCAAAAACAACCGTCTATAACACTCTCGAGGCGTTGAGTGAACATCATATCATACAGATACTGACTATCTCTGGCTCTGAGTTAAGATATGACTTCAAAACAACGCCCCACCACCACTTCATGTGCAAGAAATGCGGGGCGATAATTGATATAGATGTGGACTGCCCTTATCTTGGCAAATTCATGGGAATGGGGCACAGAATCGACGAGATGCACGGATACTTCAAAGGAGTCTGCAAGGATTGCCTCGAAAAGGAGGGCAGAGGCGAAAATCCTTTAAAAACCGAAATGAATATTGTATCGGAGGTATAAAATGAGCGTAAGAAAGATTAAGGAAGATATTTATGCAGTGGGAGCGATTCACTGGGACAGAAAAACTTTTGACGATTTGATTCCCCTGCCAGACGGAACGACCTATAACTCCTACCTGGTGAAGGGAAGGGAGAAAACAGCGCTGATGGATACAGTGGACCCCAGTAAAACAAATGAATTAATGAACAACCTGGAAGAAGCAGGTGAAGAAATAGACTACATCGTTGCCCATCATGCAGAACAGGATCACTCCGGCTCTATCCCGGACGTGCTGAAACACTATCCTGATGCAAAGGTTGTCTGCACGCCGAAATGCAAAACAATGCTTACAGACCTGCTCCATGTGCCTGAAGAAAAGTTCATGGAGGTAAATGACGGCGATGTCCTATCATTAGGAAACAAAACTCTTGAGTTCATTCATGCTCCGTGGGTTCACTGGCCCGAGACAATGGTAACGTATCTTAAGGAAGACAAAATACTGTTCACATGCGATTTTCTCGGCTCACATCTTGCAACAAGTAAGCTATTTGCTGAAGATGAAAGCAAGGTGTATGAATCAGCAAAGAGGTATTACGCGGAGATAATGATGCCCTTCCGCACTGCAATAAGAAAAAATCTGGACAAAATAGAGGGACTTGATATCGATTTAATTGCTCCAAGTCATGGCCCCATTTACAAAAATCCGGATTTCATAATAAATGCCTACAAAGAATGGATTTCGGATGAGGTGAAAAACGAGGTTGTGATACCATATGTCTCAATGCACGGAAGCACGGCAGCCATGGTGAATTATCTTACGAATGCGCTTATGGAGAGAGGTATAGAAGTAAAACCCTTCAATCTGACAGTTGCGGATATAGGCGAGCTGGCGATGGCACTTGTTGATGCCGCCACCGTGGTGATTGCCTCCCCCACCGTGCTGTCGGGCGCACATCCCTCCACCATATATGCGGCATATCTGGCAAACGCTTTAAGGCCAAAAACAAGGTTTGCATCCATAATCGGCTCATACAACTGGGGAGGAAAAATGGTGGAACAGCTGGCAGGGATGATAAAAAATTTGAAAGTAGAGATTATCGAGCCTGTTGTTATAAAGGGCTATCCGAAAGAAGAGGATTTCAAACTGCTGGATAAAATGGCAGATGAAATATACGAAAAGCATAAAAATATTTAAAGAGGTGAAAAAAATGAAAAATTTAAAAGGAACAGAAACAGAGAAAAATCTCCTCGCATCTTTTGCAGGGGAGTCGCAGGCAAGAATGCGCTACACCTATTTTGCATCCAAAGCAAAGAAGGAAGGATATGAGCAGATATCTGCGATATTTAGAGAAACGGCGGATAACGAGAAGGAACATGCTGAGATATTCTTCAAGTATCTGGAAGGAGGAGATGTAGAAATAACCGCATCATACCCTGCGGGAGTGATCGGGAGCACAGAAGAAAATTTGCTGGCTGCAGCAGAGGGTGAGAAAATGGAATGGGGGACGCTTTACCCGAAATTTGCAGAGGTGGCAGAGAAAGAAGGTTTTCCTGATATCGCCAAAAGTTTCAGAGAAATTGCAAAGGTTGAAGCATACCATGAACGCAGGTACCGCAAACTCCTTGAAAATGTGAGGAGCAAAAGCGTATTCAAAAAAGATAAAGTGGTAAAATGGAAGTGCCGAAACTGCGGTTATGTTTACGAGGGCGAGGAAGCGCCGGAAACATGCCCTGCATGCAGGCACCCCCAGAGCTACTACGAACTCTGGGTTGAAAATTATTAAGAGGTAAAAAAATGACAGAAGTGAGAGAAATATATAAATGCGAAATATGTGGAAATATTGTGGAAGTGCTGCACGGCGGAAAAGGAGAACTTGTATGCTGCGGGCAGCCGATGAAAAGAATGGAAGAAAAAATGGAAGATTCAGCAGTCGAAAAGCACGTGCCCTACATTGAGAAAAGGGAAAACAGCATAATCGTGAAGGTGGGGCAGAATCAGGAGCATCCCATGACGGAGGAGCATTACATAGAGTGGATTCAGGTGATTGCGGACGGCAGTTCATACAGAAAGTTTTTGAAAGCAGGGGATAAGCCGGAGGCAGAGTTCGAGATAAAGGCAGATGAAATCAAGGCAAGGGAGTACTGCAATGTCCATGGCTTATGGACTAATTCAAAATAAGAGGTGAAAAAATGGTAGCAATAGGAGAAAAATTTCCAGAAGTGGAAGTGAAGACAACGCATGGAAACATGAAACTGCCCGACGAGTTCAAGGGAAAGTGGTTCGTGCTTTTCAGCCATCCCGGCGATTTCACGCCAGTGTGCACAACTGAATTCTACGGCATGCAAATCCGTCTGCAGAAATTCAAGGAGCTCGGAGCAGAGGTGATAGGACTGAGCATTGACCAGGTCTTTGCACATCTGAAGTGGGCAGAATGGATAAAGGATAACCTGGGCGAGGAAATAGAATTTCCGATAATTGCAGATGATAGAGGCAATCTGGCAGACATGCTTGGCATGATACCATCCGGAGCAAGCAATACGGCAAGAGCTGTTTTCATGGTTGACCCGAATGGCGTGATAAGGGCGATAGTTTACTATCCTGCAGAAGTCGGCAGGGACTGGGACGAGATTTTGAGGGCGCTGAAAGCACTGAAAATAAGCGATGAAAATAAAGTTGCACTGCCCCACAAGTGGCCCAATAATGAACTCATCGGGGACAGGGTCATAGTGCCGCCGGCAGGAACAACTGAGCAGATAAAGGAAAGGGAAGAGGCAAAGGCAAAGGGCGAAATAGAATGCTACGACTGGTGGATGTGCCACAAAAAATTATGAGGTGAAAAAATGTTAAGCGAGAAAATGGAAGAAGCACTGAACGAGCAGATAAACAAGGAGATGTACTCCGCATATCTTTACATGGCAATGTCTGCACACAGCAAGCATATGGGGCTGGACGGATTTGCGAACTGGTTCATGGTTCAGTACCAGGAAGAGATGACGCATGCAATGAAAATATATGACTATATCAATGAGCAGGGAGGGAAGGTCAAACTCAAGGCTATAAAGGAGCCGCCTTCAGAGTTTGAATCACCGCTGGATATGTTCGAAAAAACGCTGGAACACGAAAAATTCATAACAAAGTCAATAAACGAACTCATGGACCTTGCAATAAAGGAAAACGACCATGCAACACAGATATTCCTGCACTGGTTTGTAACAGAGCAGATAGAGGAAGAAGCAAACGACAACGAAATCATAGCAAAACTCAAACTCGTGGGAGATGGGAACGGGCTTTTCATGCTCGACAAAGAACTGGCGGCGAGAACCTTCACCCCGCCGCCTGCAAAATCAGAGTGAAGGACAATCAGAAAAAGCTGAAGGCAAAAGATGTAGAAGGATATGGTGGATGTATTTGTCATATGGCAGCAAATTAATAAAGCAGAGACAATTATAAAGTGATGAAAGCAAAGGATAAGGTTATAGTAATAGCACTGGCAGGCATAATATTGGCCTCATCAATCCTTTTATACAGCTGGGCGGAGAGCAGGCATAGCGAGGAAAAACCGGCTGCCATGCTCGAAGTACAGCCGAAAAATTTCACGATTTATGAAGGCGGGTCCGTATCTATAAATCTATCATTCAAAGATAGGAATGGAAAACCAATTTCTGCAGATGTGGAATGGCAGATATCTGCTACGGGAGACACAGGAAAAATAACATACCCGCCTGATGTGAATGTATCATCCACAAATTCATCTGGAATGGTTTCAGTAATATACCATGCTCCCGATGATGTTGATGTTATGAATCTACCGGTCAAAATACTTGCCAAAGCCATCTGGAATGGAAAAAATTACACAGCAGAGATAAACGGGACAATAAAGCCCATACTGCACAATACAACAGTATCTATCTCAAGCACCAGGAAAAAAATGATTGCAGGAGAGACATGCCATGTAAAGGCAACATTGATTGGCTATATTGACAAGAAATGGAAACCTCTTGCAAACAAAACAGTCAAATTTACATTTTTTGAAAAAGAAAATGGCTCAACTTTAAAAAAAGTCTGGGAAAAGATAGGGACAACAAACCCTGCGGGCAAAGTGGAAGTGCCTTTTTTTATATCTGACGTGAATAGCACTGCCGACATAATATGCTCTGCAAAATTCGAGCGAAATTTGTCGGGAGAAACTGACTATGAGGGATGCAGCCGACTGCTGAATATAACGGTGGTTCCGGAAAAGCCGGGAGATTTTCCTGTTGTTCTTATTCACGGATGGATTGGCTCGACAACAAACTGGCTTTTAAACTATACATGGTGGAATCTCAGCCAGGAACTACAGCAAAAAGGATTCAAATTGCTTGACTTTGATGTCAGCAAACCAGGCATACAGTTCCTTGCATACGAGCCGGACTGGCAGGACCATCACATATCATGGATTGCAGCAAGAGTAAGCGAAAAAATAGAACAAGCACTGGTGTGGAACGGTTATCCCCCGAACCAGACAATCGATATCGTTGCTCACAGCATGGGGGGCCTTGTGTCAAGATTCATGGCGGAGCATGGAGGCGCTGACGTGGACTACTGGAATGGCTCGTGGATGCCAGGCGATGACGGCTATCCGTGGTACGGCGACGGCGACCCTGATGTTCACATAAACGGGGAGCAAATTGACGATTTGATTGCTGTGGGCACTCCATGCCACGGCGTCCCGCCTGGCATAAATGAAAGCATCCAGAATGTAATAGGATATCTATACTTCCCCTCGTGGATAGCACAGGTGCCGGACATGATATATCATTCAAAATTCCTGGAAGCAATGGGTTATAACGGAACTGATATGGTTGATTATTATGGTGTGGGGTGCGATATAGGATTCATAGCAGGCATGCCAATGGATTTTGATGGCGATGGTATCGCCCATACATCTGACGGACTGGTTCCAACAGAAAGCCCATATCTTACCGGAAAGCCATTCTATATACTAGAAGGAAAGGCATGGCCCGCAGGCGACTGCGACCACATATCCGAGATAGCCATAAACCAGGATGTGCATGACTATATCATTGAGCATCTGAAATAGTTGCGTCTATGAGATTGCCGGGCATCGTGCGGTAAGAATTTTGGTGGCATCATATAGGAGCGCTTACTTCAAAGTACGTCGTTATTTTACATCACACAGAAGGGTATATATATATCTGGATAAACTATAAATTTGTGGAGAGGAGCAGAAGTATTGGTCGGAAAAAAATTTCCATTTTGCTGACAATATTTGTACTGGTAACTATCGGAGTCGTATATGTAATGGTACAGCCAGTTGTCTGGAAATCTCCTCTCAAAAGGGAATTAACCCCAAAAGTTGTTATGGTGAATGGCAATCATACAAGTGGTTTTACGTTTAAACATTTCTCTGAGGGAGACACATACAGGAAAAGCAATCTGACGGTAATCGTAGAAGTCCTGCGAAACCACTACAAGCCAATTGAAGGGGCTACTGTAACCATATATGGCTATGGTGGTATCGATACAAACAAAACAGGAAAAAATGGTCTTGCAACCATTAAACTACAAATTGACCCGTCCTGGCATGGAGACACTCCTCAGGGATATCTTTCAATGACCGTTACAAAAGACGGCTATGATGCAGAGGTATTGCCCAAGGCAATAGGGATTTTTTATGAATGATAGCGTGCTATCAACCTCACAACCAGATATAGTATCAGCAATACAACCATGATAACAAGAAATATTTTCCACATGCTCGCTTCATTAATTTCTTCTTGCCTGGTGATGTTGCCGAGCACAAGGAAAATCAATACCAGACCGCAAAGAGCTAACCAATACACGGATGCAGAGAGAATGAAAAATAAGATTAGAAAAACTGATAGCGAGATGGCAGCTACAATCAATGCAAAAATAAGCCCACGGTCTTCATCTCCCATCATATTTCCCTCCTCTGCATTTTTAACAACCCCGGCAGTTCACTCTATAAATTTCTTTCAATGCTCCATATAATTACTTTTATGCTTAGTCCCCTATTTCTATCAGGAATACGAGACTGAACAAAATAAAAAAGCAAAAGAAGTATAAAAAAGTAGATGCGTCACGGGCATAATATTCTCTTAAGACAAGGGAGAAGGTGAAAAATTATTTTATGAATGGGTTGATTTACTGAGTTAATTTTATTGCACAGATTATCACTCCGGCAAAATATTAAATATCTGGGCTGTTAGCGAATTAATGGAATTCAAGCCGCCTTTCGGCATATTCTTTCTGCTAATAGCCCTGCCATTGTTAGTGATGATAGTCGCATTCCTCTTTGTAGGAATGATAAACCAGGCGTTCCAGCAACTCGGCATTCCTCCGTTGATTGCCGTTTTCCTCCTTCTTGCAGTTCTCCTTGGAAGTTTCATCAACATTCCTGTTTACGACATAAAGGGCACAAAGGAGTACTATACGCATGATGCTTTTTTTCCGTTCAAGGAAGTGAAGGTTCTTTCAGAGGGAAAAACAAAAGTGAATGTGAATTTGGGCGGGGCGGTAATACCTGTTCTAATCTCCACTTTCCTTATTTTAAAAATGGATTCAAGTGCTTATCTCCCTCTCATTTTTGCCACTGCTTTTATTGCCATTGTGTGTTACAAACTTGCAAGACCTGTTAAGGGCGTGGGAATAGCCGTCCCTGCATTTCTGCCTCCGATTCTTGCGTCTTTGACAGCAATTATAATTGCCCCTCAAAATGCCGCTTCTGTGGCTTTTGTTTCGGGAGTTCTGGGCGTTCTCATAGGCGCTGATTTGATGAATATTAAAAATATTGGCAGAACCGCATCCACGATATCGATAGGAGGGGCCGGCACATTTGACGGCATATTTTTGACAGGCGTACTGGCCGTAATGCTTGTAGCGATAACATGAATGGAATAAAGCTCGATCCAAGACTTCAGAAAGTTGTGGAGGAAGAGGGCCTGAAAGAGTTAACACAGCCTCAGATAAAGGCAATTCCCGAAATCATGAGTGGAAAAAATTGCCTTTTGATAGCCCCGACAGGCATGGGAAAAACAGAGGCAGCGCTGCTACCTATCTTCAACATGTTTCTCAACAGAGGAAAAGCAGATGGGATAAGCATAATATACATAACGCCTCTTCGCGCCCTCAACCGCGACATGCTTCGCCGCACGCTCTCATGGGGAAAAAAGCTCGGTATAGATATAGCAGTCCGCCATGGGGATACAACAAAAAAGGAAAGGAGGAGACAATCGCTCCATCCGCCGGATATGCTTATTACAACCCCTGAAACTCTGCAAATATTATTCACAGGAAAAAATTTGAGGGCGAGCTTGAAGGATGTGAAATGGGTTGTGATAGATGAGGTGCATGAGTTAGCTGGCGAGGAGAGAGGGGCTCAGCTTGCAGTAGGGCTTGAAAGGTTGAGGGAAATAGCCGGCAACTTTCAGCGCATACTGCTCTCTGCCACTGTTGGGACCCCTGCCGATATTGCAAATTTTTTCGGAGGCGGCGGAGAGGTAAAAATAATAGAGGAAAATGTCGGGAAAGAGATAGAAATTGACGTGAAATTTGCGAGACCGGAGGAGAAAGACAAAAAGATTGCAGGGATGCTCGGATGTGATATGACTTCTGCTGCGGTTGTGGGAATGTCAAAAAAAATTATTGATGAACACAAATCGCTGCTATTTTTTGTCAATACAAGGGATACTGCTGAACTGCTCGCAGCCAATCTGCATGAAATCGGGTTGCCGATAGAAGTTCACCACGGCTCCCTTTCAAGAGATGCAAGGATAGAGGCGGAGGAAAAATTTAAAGAAGGAAAAGTGAAAGCGCTGATATGCACCTCCTCCCTTGAACTAGGAATAGATGTGGGGCAGACCGATTTTGTAATTCAATACAACTCGCCCCGCCAGGTGACAAGAATCGTGCAGCGTGTTGGAAGAAGCGGACATTATGCAGGCGGGGTTTCGAGAGGAGCAATAATTGCAACAAACTCGGAGGATTTTATTGAAAGCATGGTCATTGCAAGGAAAGCAATCAAAGGGGAGCTTGAGAAAACAAGGATAAGGGATAATCCGCTTGCGGTTCTTGCAAATCAGATACTTGCCATGGCAATGGAATATGGAAAAATAAATGCCAGCAAAGCTTATGAAATCATAAAAAGGGCTTATCCTTTCAGGAATCTTACAGTAAGCAGATTTCTGGAAGTGGTAGAGCAGCTCAACGGGCAGCGCATAATATGGTATGACGGGGAAACAATAGGAAGAAAGGGAAAAACAAGAAACTATTTTTTCGAAAACATATCAATGATACCTGATGAAAAAAGCGTTGATGTTTACGACGTATCATCAAACAAAAAGATAGGAAAGCTTGATGAAAGTTTTGTGCTCGACTACTGCACGCCTGGAGCAAAATTTATCATGAAAGGAAGAGCGTGGGAAGTTGTCAAAAATGATGAAAAAATAATTGTCTCCCCGACAAGAAGGACTTACATGGTTCCGGACTGGGCGGGGGAGGAGATTCCCGTCCCATTCGAGGTGGCGCAGGAGGTGGGGAGGGCGAGGCGGATGGCAGCTGAAGGAAATCCAATGAATGAAATCGTTGAAAAGGAAGTAAAAGCCCAGACGGAAAAGGGATTTGCCATGCCAACTGATAAGCTCGTCACCGTAGAATGGGGAGACGGCACAGTGTACATAAACACACATTTCGGCTCAATGACAAACGAAGCCGTCGGAAGACTTCTTGCCGCCCTGCTTGCCCAGCGGCTGGGGGAAAGCATTGCAGTTGACAGCGATGCATACCGCATATATCTGAGGGGTGCACATCCCGTAAATCTGGAGATGGTGAAAGAGGTGATGCTGACAACAAATCCCGGAGGTATGGAGGGACTGATGAGGATTGTGCTGAAAAATAGCACATTTATCAAATGGGAAATGATAAAGGTTGCAAGAAAGTTCGGAGTGCTGAGCAAGGATGCGGATATAAGGAGACTTTCTGTGGAAAAAATGATGGATGTGTTTGAGGGGCTGCCCTTCGTGGATGAAATTGTGGATAAAATTATGTGGGAGAAAATGGATATTGAGCATGCAAAGCATGTTCTCAGAAAAATTCAGGACGGGAGCATAGAGATGAAAATTCAGGGTTTGTCTCCTTTCTCTCTGCAGGGAGAGAAAATAAAGGGCGAAATTTTCCGTCCCGCTGGCATTGATTCCACGATACTTGCATCTCTCAAAAAAAGGTTGATGGAGACGCGCATCACTTTAAAATGCATGAATTGCTCCTATGAATGGAGTACTAAAGTCGGAAGAGCTGAGCCTTCATGCCCGAAATGCAAGGGAAGAATGGTGGCAGTAATTAAAGGAAATAGGAGGCAGGGCATACCATCAATTAAAAGCGCCTCTCTCGTTGCCTCGTACGGAAAAAAGGCGATTGTTGTAATGGCAGGTTACGGCATAGGCCCTGATACTGCTGCAAGAATTCTGGGAACTCAAAAGGAAGGAGATGAGCTGCTCAAAGAGATACTCAAGGCAGAAATAAACTATTCCCGCACCCGTCAATTCTGGGATTAATTGTTATAAACCCCTTTTATTTATTGCATACATGCAGTCAAAGGAAGGAAATATCATTGTCGCAAAATTTGTCGAAGGACAGGCAATAAGAAATATCGAGAAACTGGCAGAGAAGTATGGAATTCAATCGGCAGTGATTGTATCTGGCATAGGCATGCTGAAAGATGCAGTTATTGGCTACTTCAACGGAAAGGAATATGTCAGGGAAAAATTGAAAGAGCCGGCAGAGCTTGTGTCGATGCAGGGAAACATAGGGAGGGACGCAGAAGGCAATGTTATATGCCATATTCATGTTGCGCTCGCAACTTCCAGCCATAGCCTTGTCGGAGGGCATCTGCTGGGAGGAGAAGTCAATGTTGTCAATGAAATATTCATCCAGCGTCTTGAGAACATAAAGGTACTAAGGAAAAAGAATGCGGACGGGCTTATGGAAATGCACCTTGAATGATTACTCATCCATCACAAAGATTGCCGCAGCAACCACCGTCGTCCATCTGCCGTGCTTATCTCCTCTTGCAGACTGTGTTATGTTTCTTGAACGGACAATGCGCCCGCTCATACGGTACTCTTGCTTTCTCTCGTCCCATGCCTTCTCGGGGTCAAATTCAAGGCCCAGAGTGGTGGCAAGCATCGTGGCAGCCAGATCTTCGGCATAATCACCTGCCTTTTTTGCAGTCTCGCCGTAGCTGTGATACTCTGACAGATAACCGTAAAGATTCCTGTCCTTCGGGAGAGCAAGGCCTATGGAAGCAGCAACAAGACGGTTAGGCTCATTTGTTGAATTTTTAGCCATTACGCAGAAAGTTATGCTCCCTGGTTTTATGTACTTCTTTCCCTCGCTGGCAGATATTATTTTGCAGTTCGGGGGAGCGATGCTTGAAACCTCCACAAGATTGCATGAAGCAATGCCTGCACTCCTCAATGCAAGTTCGAACGACTGCAATTTATCCTTATGCCTTCCCACTCCCTTTGTCAGAAATAACTTCTTTGGTATCATCGAAGGAGGAATGCTTTTGAGATAATAAAAGTTATCGCAAACAATCCCCTTTCCATTTAACAAAACAAATTTAAGCACCGAATTGGTATAAAACCATGAGTAAGATAATAACGCTTGCAGTTGTATTGGTTATTGCTGCCATTTCACTCTTGTATTTTCTCATTATAATACCCCGTTTCTTTGGAGGTTTGCTAGGGGGGTACCTCTTATACGGTCTGGCCTTGATTATAATCGTTTTGTATTATATTGTCAGGCAGAGTAAAGAAGGGAGAGAATTCAGAATAAGCAGAAGGGAAGTCTCCCTTGGTATGATTGTGCTATGGGTGATATTCCTTATAATTTCTTTCATAATCTATATCATAACCCATTAGCCCCTGTTATCTCGGTCTTATTCGTAGTCCCCCTTATGATATTCTGCTCTCTCTTTCCATGTCTGCTTTCTTCTTGAAGAGGCGATGGTTATATGGCAAGTAGAATTGCTTGGCTGGATATTGTCTCTAATGTATGCTGTATGGCATATTTCTCCGCTAATATTCCCCATAAATTCAGGAGATGTTATTCTACTACTGGCAGTATTTAGAAATAACTGAGAAGGGTCTATTCGCCTCACAAAACATGCGTTACAGGAACCTGTCCACAACCTCGACAATGTCAATCACGTCCCCATACTTTTTGAGGTGATGATAGCAGTGGGGCGATGCTGTAACAATCGTTGCATTCTTTTCTCTCGCTTCCTCAACAATCCTTTCAGCCATCTTTCCTGCCGTATCAGGGAAAGCGGCGCTGAATGCAAGGTCGCCGCCACAGCACTGCGCCAGTTCTTCATGCTGCTTGAATTCAATGAAACCGCCTGCCATTTCAAGCAATTTTCTCGGCTCCTCGTATATGCCGAGTTTTCTTCCAAGCACCGAAGAGTCATGATAGATTAGCTTCATTCCCGCATCTTTGAGATTCAAATCCATTCCTGCCAGAAATTGTGATATATGCATTATTTCAAATTTTTTGTTTAGCGGAAGGAACGATTGCATACAGCTTGGACATGAAAAAATGATTTTTTTGATTGCCATATCATCAAGCTTCTTTTCTATCTTGCTTAACTGCTTATTCTCCCTTCCGATTATTTCAACCGGATTGCCACAGCATTCGTTGTCTATTACTGCAACATCCACTCCTAATTTTTCGAAAATTGAAAGCGCTGCCCTTTTCAATCCCTTTTCCATATAATTTTCCATGCATCCTGCAAAATATGCAATTTCAGTATTTTCTGCTTCCACTCCCCTTTGCTCATTCTTTCTGCTTTCACTTTCCATTCCGAATGGGTTGCCATATTTTGCAATGCTATCCATAATTTTCTGATGGGCCGGAAGCACGCCGTGCAAATCCTTCCTGGCAGCATGGATTATATCACTTATTTTTACAAGTGAGGGACAGTCCTGCTCGCATCGCCCGCAAAGAGTGCATTTCTGCAGGGTTTGTATGACTGAAGTATCTTCCTCTATCTCGCCTGAAAGCAATCCATAAGCCAGAAAAATCTTGCCTCTGCCGCTGTCTGCCTCCGTGCCCCCCATGTCAAAGGTGGGACATGCTTTTTTGCAGTAGCCGCATCCTGTGCAGCACATTATTTCATGCTGAATTTTTTTAAGATGATTCATTTCGCTCATTTTCAGGATACCTCAAATACGAAATTATGCTTCCATGCCATTGCATCATCTTTCCTGGGTTCATTATGTTTTTCGGGTCTATTGCTTTCTTTATTTCTTTCATGACAGCCAGCGAATCTTTTCTTTCAATCTGCATCCAAGGCGCTTTTGATATGCCTATGCCGTGCTCGCCGCTGACAGTTCCGCCGAGCGATATCACAACCCTGTAGATTTCATCGACTGCATTTTCAGCATGCCTCCAGCTTCCTTCCGCCGTGGGATTTATCAAAACTTTTGTATGCAAATTTCCGTCGCCTGCATGCCCGTATGTGCCAATCAAAATGCCGTTCTTTTTCGCGATTTCCTGGAATTTTTTTATCGCAACAGGTATTTTCGATATAGGCACAGACATGTCATCTGCAAGTGATACTGAAACCATGTCCTCTCCATAACGGGAGAGTGAAGGAAGGACTCCTTTCCTCCCTCTCCAGAGGTCTGCCATTCTGTCCTTATCGTAGGTGAATTCAATGTTGCCAGCCCCGCTTTCTTTGCATATGTCTGCTATGAGTTTTATATCTCTCTTTATAACTTCTTCCTCGCCATCGACCTCTGCAAGTATGAGAGCCTCGCATTCGGGCAGGCCTATGCCCATTGATTTGTTCACTGCGGTTATGCAAACGCTATCCATTATTTCAAGGGCAGATGGAAGCAAGCCTGATGCGATTATATTTGAAATTCCCTGCCCTGCCTTTTCCAGGGAATCGAAGGATGCAATGGATATGGCCCTGTGTTCGGGCAATGGGATTATGCGAAAAGTTATTTCTGTTATTATGCCAAGCGTCCCTTCGCTTCCAACCATCAATTTTTCGAGCTGATAGCCCGAAGAGTTTTTAATTGTCCTTGTTCCGAAGTGTGCAATGCTTCCGTCAGGCATCACAACCTCCATTCCCAGAACGTAGTCTCTTGTAGCGCCATACTTTATTGCCCTCATGCCCGAAGCATTTGTTGCAACCATACCTCCCACCGTACAAACATCTCCGCTTCCGGGAGAGGGCGGAAAAAAGAAATTTTTCTTTGCCAGTTCTTCATTGAGTTTTCCGTAAATTATGCCTGGCTCAACAGTGCAGTATAAATCCTCAACTCTGATTTCCTTTATTCTTTTCATTGGAGTCATGTCAAGAACAATGCCCCCCTCTATCGGAACTGATTGTCCTGAAAGGGCAGTTCCTGAGCCCCTCGCAATTACAGGAATGCTGTGCTCGTAAGCAAGGCGAACGATTTTGCTTACTTCTTCGACGTTATGAACGCGGGCAACAATATCTGGCATGCTATGATGAATTGATGCATCAAAGCCATAGGTGTAAAGCCCTGCATGTGATGAAATGATGTTATCTTCCCCAACCACGCCCTTTATTTCCTCCGCCACTGCCCCATCAATCATGAGCATGTAATGCAAAAGATATTTTAAGGGTTGTTATGGTTTGAGTGCCAATTTTCTCTTTCTCGCCAACACCACAGCAGCCATGGCAGCAAGCAGGGCAATGAATTCAAAGCCTGGAGTGCCTCCACCTTTTTCATTATTCACTTTAACAGTTATTGAATAAATATTGCTGTATTCCTGCCCATCATATGCCCTTGCCTGTATGGTATAGTTGCCATTGTCCACACTTGTACTATCCCATGCGTAACTCCAAGAGGTCGTGCCATTAACAACTTTCCAGTCACCATCACCAATCTTTATCTCCACTTTCTGAATCGTTCCGTTTCCGTCGGCATCGCTTGCAGTTCCATGAATGGTAAATGTTTTCTTCACTTCTGTTCCATCATTCGGGAAGATAATTTCTACTGTTGGCTTATGATTTGGTGGAATGTTGTTTACATTCACCGTTACAGAATCAATGCTTGAGTAATCCGTTCCGTCATACGCCCTTGCATAAATTGTATGACTTCCGTTTGCAACAGTTGTTGTATCCCAAGAATAATTCCATGATGTTGTTCCTGTTGCCTCTATCCATGCACCAGAGTCAATTTTAATTTGCACGCTCTGAACTGTGCCATCAGTATCGCTTGCAGTTCCTGCAATGCTTATAGTGCCTGAGGCAGTTGTTCCATTGGCCGGAGAAGTTATTGATACAGTCGGGGGTTGATTTGGTGGAGTTGTCTCTACAAAATGCGCAACTATTGTTTTATTGCTGTTCATTGTGATTTGAATTGTCGGATTCGTCCCAGAAGCATCTCCAGACCAGTGGTCGAATTCATAACCGCTGTTGGCATGAGCCGTTGCTGTAACAACAGTTCCCTCATCATACGTTCCACCAGATGGATTCAATGTAATACTGCCACTTCCAGACGGATCAACAGATGCTGTTAATGTGTACTGCGGGGAAGCGATTGTTTTAAAATGCCATATCGGACCAACGGTTTTTGCCCCGTTTGAATCCCATGCAATTATACGCCAGTAATAAGTTGTTGAATACTGTAAAGCACTTGGATTATATATTGTGGATGTTTGATTACTTTCTACTTTTGGAGGATTTGAGTACGGACCAAAATAAATATCATAGCTCAGTGAATCTCCGTCAGAATCTGAGCAATACCATTGAATAGACGGGGTTATCCCGATATCTGTCGCTCCATTTCCAGGGGATGGGCTATGTGGTGTTTCCGGGGGATGATTTTCTGGCATGAGTAACGGCAATAGATCGCCGCCATTCACAATATTGCCGGAGCAGTTGTATGGCAGCATTGTATCTCCAAGTCCATCTCCATCTGTATCATTGCCGGCATAATCACTCCAGTAGTTTCCTCCCAGATATGCTCCGCCAATTATATTTTTACCTGCCATTTTGCTAATGTTCCATGTGTTGTTGCCGTCATCCCTTGCATTCAATGCATTTTCAAAATAGTTGTTGTAAATAAAGTTGTTTCTTGTCAGGCCATTCAAAAAAATACCCATATAGTCTGAATTAACAACGAAATTGCTTTTTATTGTATTATAGACGGCATCTTCAATTCTTATTCCAGTATGGCATTTCTCTATGGAATTGTTTATTATGCTGTTATTGGAAGCAGAATTGCTTAAATCAATGCCATTGCTTGTGATATTTTCAATAACATTGCCATAAATGCTGTTATTCATTGCGTTGTTTAGCAGGATGCCGTAAGTGCCACAATTATTCACCATATTGAAACTCACTGCATTGCTATCTGAAGAATGCAGATATATACCGCAAGAATTGTTATGAACATTGCAATTTGTTACAGTATTATTGTTTGAGGAAGAGGACAGAACAATGCCATGTTGAGTATTGTTATTTACTGTGTTGCCGGTTATATTGTTGCTGTTTGCCGAGGAATATAGCTGAATTCCCCATTGGTTATTATTTGCAGTATTGTTGAGTATTTTATTGTATGAAGAAGAGAACCCTGCATAAATCCCGCTCTGGCCGTTATCAATTGCTTTGTTGTTAATCAGTATGTTGTTCGATGAAGCTCCCATAACAATTCCGGAATAGCTATTATTGCTGGCTATACTGTTGATTATTTTATTGTTGTTCGAGGAAGAGAATAAATCGATACCATCATGATTATTGCCGTCTGCAGTGTCGTTGGCAAGAGTATTGTTTGAAGAAGAGATGAGCCAAATACCATAGATTGTATCATTAACCTGTGTATCAGTGATGAGACTTCCATTAACATTATTAAACTCGATCCCATATCCATCACTGTAGGTGCATTTGTAGATTGTACAGTTATTTATTGTAGCATTCTGTATCGTAAATGAGTTGTTATGAACTAAAATTCCAGTAGAACAATTGTATATAGTGAAGTTCTCTACAAGCGTATTATTTCTTTCGACTTTTATACCGTAACCGCCGTGTCCATCTACTGCCGGGTCTCCAACAAGCTTTATTTCTTTGTTCAGTATGATGGGTCCGTCGTAAGTGCCGGGATAAATTTTTATTGTATCTCCATCGCTTGCATTGTTTATGGCGTCCTGTATCGTTGCATACATTTTGCCTGTACGGGAATTATATGCCGGGTTATCTACGATTACATTTATCTGAGCTATGGTTGAATAATCCGTTCCATCGTAGCTCCTTGCGTATATCGTGTGAACTCCGTTTGAAATACCTGTGGTATCCCACCAGCAGTTCCATGATGTTGTTCCTATAGCGGCATTCCATGGGCCAGAATCAATTTTAAACTGCACGAGCTGAACTATGCCGTCAGCATCTGAGGCAGTTCCCTGAATGCTTATCATGCCTGAAACAGTTGTTCCATTGGCCGGAGAAGTTATTGATACATTTGGCGGTTGATTTGGACTTGGCTGAGGGGCACTCATATAAACATATCCTTTAACTATGCAGTTTTCTTCAGGCATGGGGTCAAGGAAGATATCCCTGTGCATTGTTTGTCCCGGCTCTATGATGCCGTCGTTGCTGCTGTTATCAAAATAACCATATGCAGACGAGGATACAGCATCTATTTCAGAAACATTAATAGTGAACCATGGATTTCCCGATTTGGCGACCGCCGGTACAGAAACATTGTAGTAGCCATTGCTATCTGTTGTTGTATCTCTTACAAAGGATGCTGTCATAATCATGTTCACTTTTATGCTTCCTTCCACGCTGACATTTGCATTTGGTATGGGCATCCCTGTTTCCGAATCGTTCACATATCCTTCCACCCATGCACTATCAGAAGGAAGAGAAATAAGCGATATGTTTGCCCATGTTGTTTCGCTTTCATTCACTTGGCACGTCGTATAGTTGTCGAAGTGATTGTCTGCAGATACTGTTAATGAAAGATTTCCTGCGGGCACATTAAGTTCATAATATCCACCTGCATTTGTTGAAGTGGAGTTGAAGTATGATGTGTTTATCCCCCAAACACTCACATCGGCGTTCTCTATCGCCTGTCCGTCCGAGGCATTTTTTACATATCCCTTTACCACGGCGGTTATCGGCGGGGAGGGCGGCACCGGCACCAGATATATATCAACAACTTTTGTTTCTCCATTGCCCACCGTAAACTGCGTGCCATTAGGATAGTACCCGTTTGCAGATGCTGTTACTGTGACATTCGATGCCGGCAGATTTATCTCATAGTTGCCAAAGCCGTCTGCATGTGTATGATTCGTTCCGATAAAATAACCATCAGAAAATAGTATGGTTATATTCCCTGAGATGGGGCTTTTTGTTTTGTTGTCATATATCTTCCCTTCTATTGTGGCACTATCCTCCGGAAAATTCTGCAGGGTGATATTCTTCCATACGGTTCCCGAGATGGTGAAAAATCCGGTAAAGTTCCCCACCGCTATGCTTTCGTTCCCTGTAGTTTTTCCGAATACTGCAGTCAAATTGACATTGCCTTCTGCAACGCTCATTTCATAATAGCCTGTGCCGTTCGTTATTGTTCCGTTGCTGTAATCATGATTTCCATCCGTCCAATCCAGAGAAACGTATGCATCTCCAACAGCATGTGTGCCGCCGCCAGATGCATTTTCCTCCATAACCATAAAGCCAGATAACGCTGCTGTTATTACCAGAATGCCTACCCATGCATTAAACTTTTTATTGTTCATAAT
>JAGGSL010000058.1 GCA_021159125.1 Thermoplasmata archaeon | reverse complement strand
GTAACGGAAGAGTGCAAAAAAGTTGAGCGCGTTTTTATGAATGAAAATGAAATGGCGGAAAAGCTTGCATCATTAAATGAAAATGCAGGAGATGTGCTCACTATATCTGATACGCAAATGCAGCAGCAGGCTTTCCTTATGCAAAAAATTTTTATGACAGCAGGCAGCGATGATATTAAAATTGCTGCAGATGTATGGAATGAAAGTTACGCCAAAACTCTCCGCAATATAAGGGACGCAATCAAAAAAGTGAGCAGCGATGATGTGAAAAGCAGGCTTGCATCCGTGGCTGTCAGCATAGCCGGCTCAAGGGCCAAGATTGCAGGGATTGTAAAAAATGATGATAAGCCCATTAAAAGTTATGAGAAGGGGGAGCAGCTCATAAATGATAAAAAATACAGCGATGGTTTGAACTATCTCATAAAAGCATATGATGGTGCTGATGCTGCGCTATTCGGTACGCATGCAAAGAGTTTGACAATCGGGGAGAGGAGAGCAGACTATGCTTCAATTGTGCTCGGCCTCATATTTGCAGGAGTTCTGTTATTCATTTTCGTGAAAAGAAGGAACGGCATGTGAGGAAGATGCCAGGGCGTAGAGCAGAGGGAATTGTGGAGGTTGACCGTACTCAACACTTCACATTTCGCATCGATGAATTAATGTACCTCGTTTTATTTATCAGCGATGCCCTTCCCATACAAGCCGCGCAAATACCAGAAGGAAATGATGGATGCCGTCGCTTCCGCCCTGAGTCAAGGAAAAAATCTTATAATGCAGGCGTCCACCGGCTCCGGGAAGACGATATGTGCCCTCGCTCCTTCTGTTGATTACGCAATTGAAAATAATATGCGCATTCTATATCTGACGAGAACAAATTCTCAGCAGCGACAGGCGATAAGAGAGCTGAGAGCAATCGGAGTTGAAGAGCTTTCTGCCGTGGGTTTTCAGGGAAGAGCAAACATGTGCATTCTTGCGGAGGAAAACCCTGATTTCAGAGGGGGAAGTTCTGCTGAGATATCGCGCCTTTGCTCAACCAGAAAGAAGAGGACGATAGAGGCAATAAGAAAGGGCGGCAGGATGAGGAACGGATGCAGATATTTTGCAAACCTTTTCACCATGAACAAGCTGCCTGAGGAAATGGAAAAGAAAAAAATCATATCTGCAGAGGAGGTCATGTCGTATTCGAGAAGCAAGGGAATATGCCCTTATGAAGCAAACAAAAAGCTTGTGAAAAAGGCGAAAGTTGTCATAGCTCCCTACATATATCTCTTTGACCCCTTTTTGAGGGAAAAGATGATAGAATGGGGCTTTTATTCGTTCGACAGAGCAATACTTATTGTCGATGAAGCCCATAACCTGCCGGAATACTGCAGGAGCATAATGTCTCCTCGCCTTTCTGTCAACACGCTTAAAATGGCTGTCGATGAAGTGGGGCAATATCTCGAAGGAGAGGAAGAGATGGTAAATTTTTGCGATTCAATGGCAGAGATAATCCTCAAAATGAGAGACAAATATATCAATTTTTCAGAAGACAGCGCATACAACGACGGATTCATC
This sequence comes from Thermoplasmata archaeon, assembly GCA_021159125.1. Lineage (GTDB taxonomy): Archaea > Thermoplasmatota > E2 > UBA202 > DSCA01 > VBQP01. The sequence continues at coordinate 17,000 of JAGGSL010000058.1, read as the reverse complement.
CCGCCCGGAAAAATAGAGGCAGAAGTGAGAAAATCCAAACTTGGGAGAGCAGACCTGGAAATGTTTGCCGAGAGATTCATGGAATACGGAGAAGTTGTAATGGATACGAAAGAAAAGGAAGGGAAACTTCCCCGTTCCCATCTCAAAAGCGTCGGCGTCTTTCTCAATGCATGGATGGGGCTTGATGAAAGGTGGGCAAAGCTTATTGTCGACGAGACGGGCAGAAATCCCCGACTGGAGTATTACTGCCTCGATGCTTCAATTGCCGCCTCCATAATAAATGAATTTCATGCTTCAATACACATGTCAGGAACGCTGGCTCCTCTGGAAGAATACAGGGATTCTCTTGCCCTTAAGAATGCCGAGCTGGTATCATTTCCCTCTCCATTTCCGAAGGAAAACAGGAAAATTCTGTACACAGAAGGCATAAGCACCCGCTATCAGGAACTCAACGACAAGATGATTCATTCAATAGAGGAAAAAATCATTTCCATATGCAATTCGTTCGGGAAAAACACAGCCATATTCTTCCCCTCTCATGCAATGCTGGAGAGATTTCTCAGAGCAGGCATGGTCAGTTCAATAAAAAGGAAGATATATATCGAGGAAAGGGGCGCCAGTCAGCGAAAGCTCATGGAAGAGATAGAAAAATTCAAGGAGGGCGGCGGCGTCCTGCTGTCCGTGATAGGCGGGAGAGTATCGGAGGGCATGGATTTTCCTTCTGAGGAACTTGAAATGGTGATAATTGTGGGCATCCCATACCCGCCGCCGTCCGCCCGCCAGCAGGCACTGCAGAAATATTATGACAAAAAGTTCGGAAGTGGATGGAAATATGCATTTGAGGCACCAACCACAAGAAAAATGCTGCAGGCGATAGGGCGGATGATAAGGGAGGAGAGCGACAGGGGGATTGCAATCATTCTGGACGAGAGAGCTGCGAGATTCAGGAAATATGTGGAAATGAGAAAGGCTGATAATCTGATTAAGGAGATAGAAGAGTTCTGGGGTGGTGCCTGATTTTAATTGCTCCGGAATTTTGAAAAATTTGCCGGGGAATTTGTAAACTTGAAAAATTCCACCAAAAAATTATATAACCCACCTCGCATTATCGGGCTGGAACCAACCCGAAAGATTTAAGAAATATCATCTATTGTGGGGGACACGGTAAAATGTTAAATGACACTTTGGCAAACGCTATGTCAGCGATAAAAAACGCGGAAAGGGCAGGTAAAAGAGAATGTATAGTGAAGCCCGCAAGCAAGTTAATAGGTAGAGTCCTTAAAGTTATGCAGGACAACGGTTACATAAGCTCATTTGAATGGGTGGATGACGGCAAGTCAGGAATGTTCAATGTAACACTCAAAGGAAGCATAAATGATTGTAATGTAATTAAGCCAAGATACTCAATAAAGCGAGATGAATTCGAGAAGTGGGAATTCCGGTTCCTGCCTGCAGAAAATTTCGGTGTACTGCTTGTTTCAACAACGAAAGGCATACTCTCCCACTATGATGCGAAGAAGGAAGGCATAGGCGGAAAGTTATTGGCATATGTATATTAGGTGGTCTGATGAAAATACCGTTTGCGATTAAGGAAGTAGAAATCCCCGAGGGCGTCCAGGTAGAGATAGATGGCAATGTGGTTAAGGTTGAGGGTCCCAAAGGAAAACTGGAGAGGGAACTGAGCCATCCCCGCATCAGCATCAAAAAGGAGGATTCCAAAGTTATAATCAGATGCGAATTGCCTAAAAAGGCAGAAAAAGCGCTGGTGGGCACATTTGCGGCCCATATAGAAAATATGATAAAGGGCGTTACCGAAGGATTCGTTTATAAAATGAAAATTGTTTACTCCCACTTTCCAATAAAGGTTTCGGTAAAGGATGGAGAGGTTTTAATTGATAACTTCCTGGGCGAGCAGTATCCGAGGAAAGCGAAAATTTTCGGAGATGTGAAGGTGAGAGTGGAGAAAGATGATGTAATTCTGGAGGGAATCAACAGGGAGCAGGTCGGACAGACGGCTGCGAATATAGAGCGTGCAGTGCGTGTTAAGAATAGAGATATAAGGGTATTCCAGGATGGAATATATATAACTTCAAAGGGTGCATAAAATGGAGGAAGAAGAAGTGGAAATAGTTGAGGAAGGAGCATACGTTCCTAAGAAAAAACCTGTGCTGGACGAAGGGGTAAAAGAACTTCTTTCCTCCAAGAAGAAGCCCAAGTTTAAGAGGCAGCAGTGGTACCAGTTTAAGAGACTCAAAGACAAGTGGGCAAAGCCAAAGGGAATGCACTCAAAACTCAGGAGGGGTTACAGATACAGATTACCGATGCCCAGCGTGGGCTACAGGACCCCAAAGAAAATAAGGGGTCTTCATCCATCGGGATTCAAAGAAGTGATGGTTTACAATTTGAAGGACATGGAGGGTATTGACCCCGAAAAAGAGGCGATACGCATTCACGGCAGAATTGGAAGGAAAAAGAGAGAAGAAATAGTCAAAAAAGCAGATGAGATGGGAATACGTGTGTTGAATAGGGGGATTTAAATGAATCTTAGAAATCAACGAAGGATAGCGGCAGAAGTTCTGAAGTGCGGTGAAAACAGGGTATGGATTGATCCGGATGAAATAGAGGAGGTTGAGAAAGCCGTAACAAGACAGGACATAAGAAACCTTGTCAAGAAAGGCATCATTTCTGCCAAGAAAAAGAAGGGAGTCTCAAGGGCAAGGGCGAGGATACTGCACGAGCAGAGGAAGAAAGGGAGGAGAAGGGGGCACGGGTCCCGCAAAGGCGCCGCCTACGCCCGCCGCCCAAAGAAAGTCAGGTGGATACTTACAATAAGGCCGATAAGGAGATACCTGAGGCAATTGAGAGATGACGGGATTATAGCCCCTGCTGTTTACAGAAGATACTATGCCAGAGCAAAGGGAGGTGAGTTTAAGAGTAAACATCATCTGAAAACGCATCTTATAATGGAAGGAGTGATAAAGGAGTAATACTATGAGCAAAACAGGAAAGAGATATAGGGTGCCCTTCAGGCGGAGAAGAGAAGGCAAAACAGATTACCGTTACCGATTGAGGTTGCTTAAATCTGGAAAGCCCAGGGTTGTGGTAAGAAGGTCAAACAAGAATGTTAGGGTGCAGTTTGTTCTGTATAATCGTGAAGGAGATGAGGTCGTTTCATCTGCGGTGGGCAATGATTTGAAAAAGTATGGATGGGAAGGAAGCCTGGGAAACATGCCGGCTTCATACCTTACAGGACTGCTTGCTGGAAAAAGAGCTCTCCAGAAAGGAATAAAAGAAGGAGTGCTTGATATAGGTCATCACGAATCTATAAAAGGAGCAAATATATACGGTGCATTGAAAGGCGTGCTTGATTCAGGAGTGGAAGTTCCGCACGGTGAGGAAGTAATACCCGCCGAGGACAGAATTTACGGCAAGCACATATCTGAGGAAATGCCTGATAAGGTTAAAGAAATTAAAGAAAAGATAGAGGCAGAATATGAGTGATGAGGAGTGGATTCCAAAAACGAGATTGGGCAAGATGGTGAAGAATGGCGAGATAACGTCCATGAGTCAGGCATTAAAGTCTGGCATGCCCATTAAAGAGGTGGAGATAGTTGATGCCCTTCTGCCGGACATGTATGATGAAGTTCTGGATGTTAACATGGTCCAGAGAATGACAGACTCTGGAAGAAGGGTAAAATTCAGGGTTGTTGTTGCCGTGGGCAATAAAGACGGCTTTGTCGGGCTCGGAGTTGCGAAAGGTAAGGAAGTCGGAATTTCCATAAGGAAGGCGGTCGAGAACGGCAAATTGAATTTGATAGAGATTAGCAGGGGATGCGGTTCGTGGGTTTGCGGGTGCGGTACGCCTCACTCTCTCCCTTTAAAGGTTAAGGGAAAGTGTGGCTCTGTCGAGGTCACTCTTCAGCCGGCTCCGAGAGGAGTGGGGCTTGCAGTCGGAGACACCGCCAAAGTAATTCTGCGGCTTGCAGGAATAAAGGATGTATGGGGCTCTGCAAGAGGACAGACAAGCACTGTATTGAATTATGCAACTGCCGTTTTCGATGCGCTCAAGAACATATCCATGGTAAAGATGGATGAAGAGGCAAAGAGAAAACTTCATATTGCATCTGGAGCAATTGGAGGAGTTGAGGAATAATGTACGCTGTGGTGAGAATAAGAGGAGAAATAAATGCCCGCCAGGAGGTAAGAGACACGCTAAAAATGCTCAATCTGCCATACATCAATAACTGCACCATAGTGAATGAGGACAAGAGTTACAAGGGCATGTTGCAGAAAGTAAAGGATTACGTTACATGGGGCGAGATAAGCAAAGAGATGCTGCAGAAATTGCTGGAAAAAAGAGGCGGGCTTGACGGCAAGAAAGCCGAAGAGGCAGCAGAGAAAATAACAAAGGGTGAGGCAACCCTCAAGGATTTCACGTCCCGCACGATACGTCTTCACCCGCCCATAAAAGGTTACAAAAGCATAAAAAAACCTTACGGAATGGGCGGCTCGCTTGGTTACAGAGGAAAAGATATAAATGAACTTATAGAGAGGATGCTATGAAAGACAGAACGAAGAGATATAGGGGCTCAAAGACCCATGGAAGGGGAAGCATGAAGAAAGGAAGAGGCAGGGGCGAGAAGGGCGGCAGCGGCTTCGGCGGCACGAAGCACAAGCATCTGAAAGATAGGTGGGGAAAGCACGGTTTCACATTCCATGGTGTGACTCACGAAAAGAAAGTCATAAATGTCGGCGATTTGATAAAATTTGAAGGTGATGAGCTAAATCTGAAGGAAATGGGATATGATAAGCTTCTCGGGTCTGGAATAGTAAGTAAACCTGTTAAGGTTATCGTTCCGTCTGCTACCGAAAAGGCGGTAGAAAAAATAAAGGCGGCTGGCGGGGAAGTAATAACAGAGTGAGGTGTGCATAATGGCAAAAGGCGATGAATCAGGCGAAAAGAGCAAGCTTTATGTTCTGAAACCACTGGTTGAGCATTGGCCAGCTATTAAAAAACCCAAGGGTCATGTCCATTTCCGTCAGAAAATACTCTGGACAGGCATATGCCTCATAATGTACTACGTGCTGACACAGGTTTTGCTCTATGGTGTTAACCCTGAAACGCTGGACATGTTCGCGGGCTATCGTGCCATTATCGCAGGGGCAAGCGGCTCCATCATGCATCTTGGTATAGGGCCTATAGTCACAGGTTCTATCATCATGCAGCTTTTCGTGGGCGCAAAAATAATCAAGCTCGATTTGCAGAAATCAGAGGACAAGGCATTGTACCAGGGCGTCCAGAAAGTTGTCATCATGTTGATGATTATCGTTGAGGCTATTCCCCAGGTCTTTGGTTATCTTTCTCCAAGTCACTCGTTGATAAATATGCTCGGCGGCACAGGAGCAAGAGCAGTCATAATAGCCCAGCTTTTCATGGGCGGCTTTATAGTGTTCTGGATGGATGAGCTGATATCAAAATGGGGTATCGGTTCCGGCGTATCTCTGTTCATCGCTGCAGGTGTATCGGAAGCGATTATTACGGGAACTTTCAACTGGTTCCCCCAGACAAGCGGCGCCATGAGCGTCACAAATCCGCCTGCAGGCACTCTGCCAAAAACAATTTATCTCATTTCAAACATGTCGTTGGGTGATCTGGTAGGGGGTGGTTTCGAGAAGATATTTATTTCCCCGCCCAATCCCATTATTGCGCTTATAGGCACAATTGTGATATTCTTCGGTGTTGTATACGCGGAGTCATCAAAGGTCGAACTCCCGCTTACACATGCAAGGGTGAGGGGTGCAAGAGGGAGGTATCCTCTGCGCTTAATGTATGCATCAAATATACCTGTGATTTTGATGGCCGCATTGCTTGCCAATGTCAACATGTTCGCCCTCATATTCTGGGGTCGTTTGAGCAATTTCCCCATTCTGCCCTAGGCCTGTGGTCTCGGACAAACTGCGAGGTGTTCTACACAGACTGCGTCGGGCTTGGCTTAGTATCTTTACAGTCCGAGGGGTTTGCATACATGGCTGTTTCCCATGATTGACCCACGTTATGCAGGCTATTTGGCGGGGCATGCACCCTGGCAGATGATGCTCAAGATTGTCGTATATGGAGCTGTTTTCGTTGTTGGCGCAATATTCTTCGGAAAATTCTGGATAGAGACGACAAATATGGGGCCAGAGGCTGTGGCGCGTCAGATAGAGGGCAGCGGCATGCAGATTCCCGGATTCAGAAGAGACCCGCGCATTCTCAAAAAAGTGCTTTACAGATACATTCCCGCTTTAACTGTCTTAAGCTCTGCTCTTGTGGCATTGCTGGCGCTGTTCGCTAATCTCATAGGAACGGTGGGAAATACAAGCGGGACTGGCGTATTGCTTACAGTGGGAATCGTCATTCGTCTGTATGAGCAGATAGCCAAGGAGCAGGCAATGGAGATGCACCCTGTGCTGAGGAAGTTCTTAGGGGTAGAATAATGGTTGTGATTCTCGCCGGAGTGCCCGGGGCAGGGAAGACAACAGTTATGAAAAAAGTAATGGAAAGGAAGGAAGTGAATTTCATTACCTATGGAACGGTGATGCTTGAAATTGCAAAGGAGATGGGCATACGTGACAGGGACGAGATGAGGAAGCTTCCAATAGAAAAGCAGAGGAAGCTGCAGGAGCTTACAGCAGAGAAAGTGAGCAAGATGGGTGACGTGGTGGTCGACACGCATTGCACCATTAAAACCCCCTCCGGCTACCTTCCTGGCTTTCCTTACCACATTTTAAAAAAATTGAATCCCCGGCTGATAATATTGATAGAAGCAGATGCTAATGAAATAACAGAGAGGAGAGCGAAGGATAAGGATATAAGAAGAAGAGATGAGGAAAGTATTTATGACATAGAGGAACATCAGCTCATGAACCGCATTGCAGCAATGAATTATGCCGTTCTGGTAAGCGCAACAGTTAAAATAGTGAAAAACAATGATGGTATGGCTGAAAAGGCCGCAGAAGAAATAATAAAGGTGTTATAAATGGCAGCTCAGAAACAGCAATCCTCGCTAATGTTCTTTATGGTGTTAATGTTCTCCATGTTCGTGCTTTTTGACCCGAATTTGCGTTCGGCTACAGGAAATGCAGTCGGGGCAGTATTCTTCCCTCTTTTTGGCTTCGGGTATCGCTTTCCGGTGCTGACAATTTTTCTTGCAGGCTCTGTGGTCATCATAATTTCCACACTCATACGCCATTTCACGACCGACTGGATAGAGATGGCAAAAAACCAGGAAATAATGTCGAAGTTCCAGAAGGAGTACAGAAAGGCACGCCTTGAAAACAACAAGTACATGATAAAAAAGCTGGAAAAGTTGCAGCCGAAAATCATGCAGAGGCAGACAGCAGCATCTTCGAAGCAGATGAAGACCATGCCGATAACCATGCTGATATTCATCCCTGTATTTACATGGATATGGGACTTTCTGATGGGCGTAAATCATTATTACTTCGACGTTCCATGGGCAATTCATGTGAGTTTGTTCGACAAGTCGGTGCTGTTCGCCAACTGGATTTTGCTTTATATGCTGATGTCTATTCCTCTGACGCAGGTCATACAGTACTTACTCAAATTCATAACTTGGTCAGAACGGAAGGCGAAGACAGATGGATAGTATCACAATTGGCGGTCTTCCCGGAAGCGGGACAACGACTGTAGCAAAAATTTTGAAGGAAAAACTTGGTCTGCCCCATGTCTATGCAGGGGACATGTTCAGGGAAATGGCAAAAGAATACGGAATGACGCTTTCTGAATTCGGTTCATATTGCGAGAAGCATCCCGAAATAGATAAAGAGCTGGACAAAAAGCAGGAGATGATTCTTGCTCTTGGTAACGTCATCCTCGAAGGCAGGCTCGCCGGCTGGCTTTCATATAGAAACGGCATCCCCGCGTTCAAAATATGGCTTGAATGCGATGAGGATGAGAGGGTAAGGCGGGTGATGGAGAGAGAGGGTGGCAAATTTGAAGACGTAAGGGCACAAATAAGGGAGAGGGAAAAAAGCGAGAAAAAGAGATACAGCGACTTTTACGAAATTGACATGGATGACACTTCAATATATGATATTGTAATTGACACAACTGACATTAGGCCGGAAGAAGTGGTCGAAAAAATTATGGAAAAAATGAAGGAAATGAAGAGTCAGGGAAATCTATAAATATAAGGGAACTTATAGTTTATTATGAGAAAAATCATAGCTTTTGCTATAGCATCTTTTTTTGTTTTATCAGCTCTGGGGACACTTGTAGTTTCATATGATGGGAAAGATAATATTGATTTTCACGGTGTGGGCAATGTTTACGAAAAAGGGAGCGGTTCGAAAACTTTTCAGAACGGTGAGCTGAATTACAGGCAGTATAACGATAATGATGTGAAAAAGATAATTCCAGATGTAAAAAAATTGAATATACTGCCAAAAATGTTTGATATGCACATATACACAAAATGCGGAGATGTTGAAAAAAACACCTCCATCATTTACGGCCTGCTTTTCCCGATAGATGTGGACGATAATAGCAATACAGGAGAGAACGGAAAGGACATAAAGGTAAGGTTCCTGATTCTGCCGTCTCTCTCCCAGAAAAATTTTGGATGGGTTCTGTCATTTTCAATAGTGATGGATGTTGAGCGATTGGGGAATGAGATAAAAGACGAGGATTTTGAAATTTATGCTTATTTCTATCTCTCGCTTGAGGATTATGGCTATGGCGACCATGAATTCCGCATAGGGTATTCATCTCCTGAGGGCAAAGAACTTCCAAGAAATGAGATATTGTCACTTACAATCTATCCCTACCTGATGTACGATAAAAATCCGGATTTTATTCTTCAGAACACACCAGTATTCGATGGTGAAGAGAGTGATATGGACGTTATAGCGCGTTACAGCGGAAATTTTGGGGGAAATACTTTTGACCACAATGTGGCGATAAGCTGCCAGCCCGCTATTCCGTCAACGATAAAGTTCACCCCTGATTTTAGTATAAGTAAGATAAACACCAGCATTTCCCGCACAGCAGATAAAGATACAACCCTGACGCTTAAATATAATGGGAAAATAAATGATGAGGAAATGGGCGTTGCTCTCACAATAGATAAAATCCCCAGAGAAATGACTTTTTCAATTCTTTACAACATATTCGGCCCGTCCGGGGAAAACGGGATGATAGACTATGAGAGCAGCAGTGAATTCAATGTCACTCTTACTGTAGAGGTATCAAAAATAGGTTTGATGGGCACCATGCGTCTCGAGTATCTCCCCAGACACTTTGCAGCGGAATGGTCGGGCAGAGTCTATGGGGGGTACATAAATGTGAGTGTGAACTCCCAACTAACAAAATTCATCATATGCGACGATATAGACAACCCAAGCGTTTATTTCTCTATTTCAAACATTACAAACAGTGCAAATTTCTCCTGGGGCATGGACCAGGGTGGTTACGTTGAATTGAGATCAGGGCATGAGGGACCAAAAACAGATTTTTACTGGATGCTGGGCTCGATGAGGGTGGAGATGATTTCGGAGATGAAAACAGATTACCTATTCCTTTCATGGAACATTGACCGGGAGGGGTATGTAACCCTTGATACCAACGGAAACTGGCTCAATGAATTTTCATTCAATTTTACAATAGACAACAATGTCGGGCTGCTCATAGGTGCAAGTTTCCTCAAGGCAGATAACTTCAGAGCAGAGTGGGTGACATGGCCCCCTAACTTCCAGCTATCAGGAGATATAAATTTCATAGGAAATATTGTCTTTTCAGTTATGCTGGGCGGCGCGTGGTACCCTATACTATGATGGCAGCAAAATTTAGGAAAATTTATACATCTACTTGTTATATCATGTGAGAATGGACAAAATAGTTTCTGTGGGCGACCTTGAGAAGTATGCATACTGCCCGTTATCATGGTGGCTGAGCAAACAGGAGAAAAAAATTGATTCTCCCGACGGAATAAAAGCTCATGATGAAGTAGGAGATGAGCTCGAGGATATACGGAAAAAGGAAGTGAAGAAAGTATATTATAACAGATTTGTGCTTGCGCTGGCAGCTGCTGCATCTCTGGCAGCCGTTATCGGACTGATTTTTCTGCCCGGTGTTGCTCCAAAGGAGAATAAATATGTATTTCTTGCATTCTCAATGCTGTGGCTTCTTAATTCAGCATTCTTTCTATACAAAGCAGAGAAAATTTCCGTAGTTATACTGAAACTCAGGTATGAAAAGGCAATACTTCTCTCATCGATGGGCGCTATTTTGATTGCGCTTATCGTGATACTTTCGGCTCTACCCCCAAATGAGGATTTCAGCAAATTTCTTGAAATACTTGCATTGATATGGATAGTGCTTGCAAACATTATGTTTTACCGTTCCATAAATTTGTCTGAGGAATTGCTTATCAAAAAAATGAAGTATGTGGCGTCAGGCGATAATATTGCATACATAGGCATAAGGAAGGAAGCTCCGCTGCTTGAATCTGCCAGATACGGCATAAGGGGGAAGCCCGACTATATTATCGAAAAGGATGGAGAATATATCCCCGTTGAAAAAAAGACAGGCCGAACTCCCAAAGGCCCTCTTTTTTCCCATATCGTACAGCTAATTGCTTACTGCATGCTGGTTGAGGAAAGTTTCGGAAAAGTTGAATATGGCATTCTGGAATATGATGAGAAAAAATATTTCATAAATTATGATGAAAATTTGAAGAGTACAGTCATAAAACTGAGAGAGAAGATGATTGAGGATATGGAGCGGGGAGTGGCACATAGAAATCATTACAAGAAGGGGAAGTGTTTGAATTGCTCGAGGCGTGACATTTGCCCCGAGAGACTGGCATAAAGGGCATAATTGTTAAAAGTAGCTTATCCATTATAGGCAAGATGCTCACAGAAAATGCCTTGACGGTTCTTAAAAAAAGATATTTGTTAAAAAATGAGAAAGGAGAGATTATAGAAACTCCAGAGCAGATGTTCAGAAGGGTAGCAAAAAATATAGCTAGTGCAGACGAAAAATATGGAGGGGATGTAAAAAAAGCCGAGGAGGACTTTTACAAGATAATGTCCAACCTCGATTTTCTTCCGAATTCTCCCACTCTGATGAATGCGGGCACATCCATACAGCAGCTTTCCGCCTGCTTTGTTCTCCCCATAGAAGATTCGATGGAGGGCATATTTGAGTCAATAAAAAACACAGCTCTTATCCATCAATCCGGTGGAGGGACCGGCTTCTCCTTCTCGCGTATCCGCCCCAAGGGGGACATAGTCCATTCTACAGGCGGAGTCGCATCTGGCCCCATATCGTTCATGAAGGTCTTCAACGCATCTACGGATGTCATAAAACAGGGCGGGCGCAGGCGGGGAGCAAACATGGGCATTCTGAGGGTTGACCACCCCGACATAATGGAGTTCATAACAGCCAAGGCAGACCAGAAGGAGCTGACGAATTTCAATATATCTGTTGCTGTTTCAGAAGAATTCATGCAGGCGGTCAAAAACAAGGAAAAATATTCGCTTATAAACCCAAGGAACAATGAGGCGATGAAAGAGCTTGATGCAGAGATGGTATTCAACAAAATAGTCGAGATGGCATGGAAAAACGGAGAGCCAGGAATAATTTTTCTTGACAGAATAAACAAGGATAATCCTACTCCGCATGTGGGGAAAATAGAGTCGACAAATCCGTGCGGGGAGCAGCCTCTCCTGCCCTATGAATCCTGCAATCTCGGCTCCATAAATCTCTCCCACATGGTCAAGGACGGCAAAATCGATTTTGACAAGCTCAGAGATGTGGTGTGGAAGTCAGTCCATTTTCTCGACAATGTTGTTGACGTGAACAAGTATCCGCTTGATAAGATAAGGGAGATGACGCTGGGCAATAGAAAGATAGGGCTCGGAGTCATGGGATTTGCGGATATGCTTATACAGATGGGCATTCCGTATGATAGCGAGGAAGCCCTCGATATGGCAAGGAAGGTGATGTCTTTCGTCCAGGAGGAAGGAAGGAAAGCATCTGTTGAGCTCGGAAAGCAGCGGGGCTCTTTTCCCAACTTTAAGGGAAGCATATGGGATGGGAAATACGAGGCGATGAGAAACGCAACAGTAACAACAATTGCCCCGACAGGCAGTATTTCGATAATTGCAGGCTGCTCTTCTGGAATAGAGCCGCTTTTTGCAATAACTTTCATAAGAAATATTCTGGACAAAAACGACCGCCTTGTTGAGGTAAATCCTTACTTCGAAAAAATCGCTAAGGAGAGGGGATTTTATACGGACGAGCTGATGAAAAAAATTGCCGAAAACAATGGCTCTGTTAAAGGGCTTGAAGAGGTGCCCGAAGATGTGCAGAAGATATTTTCCACAGCTCTTGATATAACACCGGAGTGGCACATCCGAATGCAGGCAGCTTTTCAGGAATATACTGACAATGCAACATCTAAAACAGTCAATTTCAGGGAGGAGGCAACCGTGGATGATGTCCGCAAGGTTTACATGCTTGCATACGAGCTCGGGTGCAAAGGAGTGACCGTATACAGGTACGGAAGCAGGGAAGACCAGGTTCTGACAACCAAAGCAGAGAAGAAAGCAACCGGCAGTAAGAAACCGAAACCAAGACCTGTTGTTGTCAGAGGAGTCACAAGAAAGGTAAGCACAGGTTGCGGCAACCTCTATGTGACAATGAACGAAGACGAAGATGGCTTATTCGAGGTATTTGCCCGTCTCGGCAAGGCGGGCGGATGTGCAGATGCCCAGCTTGAAGCTATAGGCCGTCTCATATCGCTATGCCTCCGTTCGGGCGTTGAGGCGGAAGCAATCGTCAAGCAGCTAAAAGCCATAAGATGTCCATCGCCATTGCTGGCAAGAGGTGGGCCAATTCTCTCATGTCCTGATGCAGTTGCAAAGGCGTTAGAGGAACACATAAAGGGAAAGAAGCCTCCCGAGACGTCCAAGCTTGACAATTTTGCAGCACTGAAAGAAAAGAAATCAGAAACGGCAGGCATGGGGGATGTTCAGGCTCTGGTGGGCCCTGTGCGCGTGTGCCCTGAATGCGGCAGCCCGATGGTTTACGAGGAAGGGTGCAGCGTGTGCAAGAACTGCGGATTTTCGACATGCGGGTAATTACTCGGCAATAATCTGTCTCATTGGCCTGGCAATTGACAGATGGCGGTACTACTGTTAGAAATATTAATATACCCTTGCTCTTTATCCTGCATGACCTCCCTTAACAGATGGGGGAGATATATAAAACAAAGGAGGAATAAAATGTCATACGTAGAAGAAGTATTGGAGCAGGTGATTGCCAGGAATCCTGGTGAGAAGGAATTCCATCAGGCAGTGAAAGAAGTGCTCGTGTCCCTCGAACCTGTGGTAGAGAAACACCCGGAATTTAAAAAGGCGAAGATTCTGGAAAGGCTGACAGAGCCGGAGCGCCAGATAATGTTCCGTGTGCCATGGGAAGACGACAACGGAGAAATCCATGTCAATCGCGGATTCAGAGTTGAATTCAACAGTGCAATCGGTCCGTACAAAGGTGGATTGCGTTTCCATCCGTCGGTCTATCTGGGCATAATAAAATTCCTGGGATTCGAACAGGTGTTCAAGAATTCCCTTACAGGGCTGCCGATGGGCGGCGGGAAGGGTGGCTCAGATTTTGATCCCAAAGGAAAGAGCGATGCCGAGGTAATGAGATTCTGCCAGAGTTTCATGAACGAGCTTTATCGCCACATAGGGCCAAATACTGACGTTCCTGCAGGAGATATAGGCGTTGGTGGAAGAGAGATAGGATATCTTTTCGGGCAGTACAAGAAAATCGTAAACAGGTTCGAATCTGTTCTTACAGGAAAGGGATTGAGTTACGGCGGTTCCCTCATCAGACCAGAAGCTACCGGCTACGGCGTAACATACTTCGGGCAGGAAATGCTCAAAGCACGGGGCACAGATTTTAACGGGAAGACGGTTCTTATATCTGGTGCGGGAAATGTTGCACAATATGCTGCGCAGAAGGTCAGTCAGCTCGGCGGAAAAGTTGTTACGCTATCTGATTCCAATGGATTCGTATATGATCCTGACGGTATAAGCGGAGAAAAATGGGACTTCGTCATGGAACTTAAAAACGTGAAGCGCGGAAGGATAAAAGAATATGCAGAGAAATACAACGTGGATTATTATGAAGGCGAGAAGCCATGGAAGATGGCAAAGGACATTCACGTTGATGTTGCGATGCCATGTGCAACCCAGAACGAAATCAACAAGGATGACGCCAAGATGCTCATAGACGGCGGTGTGATTGCTGTCGTGGAAGGTGCCAATATGCCAACAACCCTTGATGCCATAGACCTGTTCCTGGAAAACAATGTCCCACTCGGACCAGCTAAGGCGGCAAATGCAGGCGGCGTGGCAGTGAGCGGATTGGAGATGTGCCAGAACCATATCGGTCTGTCATGGACTGCCGAAGAAGTTGACAGTAAACTCCACGACATAATGGTGAACATATTCAAAGCATCTTCAGAGGCAGCCGAGAAATACGGGCATCCAGGCAATCTGGTTGTCGGTGCAAACATTGCAGGATTCCTGAAAGTGGCAGACGCAATGATGGCACAGGGGATTGTATAAATCCTCCTTTTTTCCCTATTTTTCTACTTTATGTGCATCACTTCAGCCTGTGATTTCTCTTTTTGTTCCCGTTTTAACGTGATAATACTTCTCTGGATATCCTGTCTTTACATAATTTTTGGCATCGGAGCCGCTGCAATGCGCCGGGCATATGTATCTGGACATGGAAGCCAGGTTATCCAGAACTTTCTTTGATGGTGAATGATATCCGCCTATGACAAGATAGATATCTTTGCCGCTTATTTCTCTCAGCCTGGCTGTCAGGACATCCACACCGGGATGGCTGCATCCTACAACTACCACCATACCAGCATCATCGACTTCTATACCCAGGGCTTGCTCCTTTATTGCACCCAATGGTCCTGAACTCCACAGCCCTTCTTCCAGTTTTAAGGGCTTATCAATTTCAACAGGCTCAAGTCCCCACCTTTTCAGGAATGCCGGATTTCCAGGAGGGACGTAGATTTTAACTCCGGGGCAAATTTTCCCGACATATCTGAATCCGCCATAGTGGTCTCTGTGGTAGTGGCTAAGGAAAGCAAAATCCAGGTTTTTCAAATTTATATCCATCTGTTCTGCATTGTACTCTATGACTCTGGGGCTTGTGTCTGCATCGAACAGTATCCTCCACTTTTCGGATTCCAGAAAAATGCTCCATCCCCATCTGTTTTTAAGTTCGGGAGCAGACTCATTGTCATTTAAAACCACGAAATTCAGATGCTTCACCATGATATACCAGTTAGAATTTAAATTTAAGAGTTTCTTTTGCACCCGTCAAATTTTCCTGATGGCCGGAATTAGATTCTTCTTTCCCTTCTCTGCCTCCTGTTTTATACTTTCAAGAACCCCTTTGGACAATGGAACTTCAACTTCTTTTTCTATAAAAGGCACTTCCCTCATCCTTGTTACTTTCAGATGGAGTTTCATGCCCTCTCCCATCCTGCTGAACATCAGGTTGTCCACATTCTTTTCGAGCTCTTCAACCATCTCTCTGAAGGCATCACTGTTGACCGTGAAAAAATATGTTCTCTCTTTATCCTCTTTGAGTATTTCTTTTATTTTGGCATGTATCTCTTTTCCATAAGTTTTTGAGAAAAATAGGAGATTTAACGCAGCTCCAGACACCATTGTACCGAGTTTGCTTTCAGTGCCATCCAAATAATTGTTTGCCACGGATAATGCTTCATCCCACACTTCTGGTTTTATGAAATTGGCTCTGATATGATATGCTCCCTCTTCTTTAATGCCGTCTATTGTCGGATCAAGTTCCACAAAAAATATCTTCCCGGCGTAATCATCAATATTTGTTCCGAGGATTTTCATTGTACTCTCCATATATTCCAGCGTTGTGCTTGTCAGCATAAAAACCACCTTTCCGTCATTTTCAAGCCAGCCGGAGGCAAACATATAGCCGATTAAAGGTTTTCCAGAGCCGCCAGGTCCGCTCACAAGTGTGGATGTATTCGCGGGAAAACCTTCGGGAAGAATACTATCTATCCAGTCTATGCCGAGTTTCACCATTTTAATACCTCCTTAATTTTTCATCAATACTTCCATCTGGAAGCATCCAGTCTGAATGCATCTCTCCCTTTTCCTCCATCTGATAACGGATGCATCTCTCCCAATCACCTTTGCAATACAGCTCAATCCATTTCCTATCTAACTTTCCCTCTTCATAAAATATTCTCATTGGGCATAACGGATACCATTTGCAATTGTTTGAGAGGACATTCAATTTGTGATAATTTTTCTCCATCTCATCTCTTATATCGGGGCGATAAAGCATAGCAGCAGGATGTTGCAAAGGCAATATTTTTCTATTGTCTGCCAAAAAAAGCTTCCCATATACTGTATAAAACTCCTGCTTGGATGGCAAAGGAAGAAAGTATTTTTTGAAGATGTAATCAGTTGCATAATGGCCCAGAGGAACCAATACTTCCGGGTTTATCAATTCTATCTCTTTATCCAAGTAATCACTACATGTATCAATTTCATCCTGCTTTGGTTTTCTATATTTTGGCAGCATACATTTGATAAGATTGGTCATGTACAATTCTTTTCTACTCACATTATATGCTTCTAATAATCCGTCCAATACTTTTCCTGAAGGGCCGATAAACATTTTTCCTTCCCTATCCTCATTCTCTCCAGGTGCTTGAGCAATCAACATAATTTTAGCATTACGATTTCCCTCGCCTATAATAGCATTTGTCCTGGTTTTATATAGCCTGCACTTTTTGCATTTCTTTATTTCTTCATTTAATTTATCGATTTCCATTTTCCTTATTTGAAATGCCGAATATCGGGAGCAGTTTTGTATAACATTTGAGGTATATGAAGGTTATTGAGACCAAATTTAA
>JAGGSL010000133.1 GCA_021159125.1 Thermoplasmata archaeon | reverse complement strand
TACAAAGCTTTATGGAAGAGGAACGCCCGTGATACGATACACGGGCATGAATGATTTTATAATTCCCCTCGGGGGAAAATGCGACTGCGGGATACATACGCACCTTCTTGGAATTGTGGGCGGGAGAAAAGCAGATTCCATAGTGCTTGAAGGTGGGAAGATAATACCGCCTTCCGCCATAACAGGCATACCAGGGAAGGTCATGCACGAGCTTGGAACAGACAAAATACAGCAGTTCCAGATAATCCAGAAGAGCATGGACAGGATAGAGATACATATCGTAATAGACGAGAAGTTGAGAGATATCGGCCCTTCTGTAGATGAAATATTTGAAAAATTGAGAGAGAAATACCAGCAGAAGTTCGGAGACAGCGTGGAAGTTGTCGTGAAGGAAGTAAAGGAGATAAAGAAAAGCGAGAATGTGGACACTCCTCCGCATGTTGTAATATCTGAAGTGAAATATCCTTAGCGGCTAGAAATATCTCTGCATTAGAATTTTAACTGCCATGCGCATACATTTATATGGATAGAGGTGTGGCTTTCATACGGGGCATTGGGATGTTTGGGAGCAATAATTACAGAAAGGAGGAAATACTTGAGTGCCTGGACCAAATTAAATCTTTCAGGATAGTGGGCATGTATGGAAATGACAATGTCATATTCGAAAAAGAAGGTATGCATTATGCATCGGCTGGAAAAGCCATTGAAGATGCCCTAGAAAGAAAATTCGGGAAAAAATTCTATGTCACAACAAGGAGCATATCCACAATAAAAGCAATTGCAGAAAAGTTTGGAAATCAAATGCTCTAATTTTAAATATCCCTTTTCAATTAGGAAAGCAATCGAGGGAAAACATGATAAAAATAAATAGAGAGAGATGCATGTATTGCGGCGGGTGTGTTGGCGTGTGCCCTGCAAATGCACTAACTTTGAATGAAACGATGCTTACCGTGTCGGAGGCATGCAACGACTGCGGAATATGCGTAAAATTTTGCCCTGTGGGGGCTCTGGAGGTATAAAATGGAAGTCGAATGTTTGGTTATTGGGGCAGGTCCTGCAGGAAGCATGGCAGCAAAGGAGCTTGCATCAAAAGGAATAGAGACGATTGTCATAGAAAAGAGGCAGGAGATAGGCGCGCCAAAAAGATGTGCAGAGGGCGTGTCAAAGCACAGCCTTGAGAAACTGGGGATAAAAGTTCATGAACTTGGCATAGCAAGGACCATCAAAGGGGCAGTCCTTTACTCACCGTCTGGGAAAAAGGTTGTGATGGAGGGGCAAGGTATGGAAGGATATGTGTTGGAGAGGAAAGTTTTCGAAAAGTACCTTGCAAGTGAAGCAATAAAGGAAGGTGCGAGATATATGGTAAAAACACAGGCAACGGACATGGTAAGGGAAAATGGAAGGTGGAGAGTATCAATAAAAAACCTTGACGGGGAAGACGAGATAATAGCAAATCTAGTGATAGGGGCAGACGGCGTTGAATCAAAAGTCGGCAGATGGGCAGGATTGAAAACGCTGAACCGCCTCACAGATTACCATTCAGGCATACAATTTGAGATGGCAGGAGTAAACGCAGATGAAAATTACATACATCTCTTCTTCGGGAATGAGGTAGCTCCTCTCGGCTATGCATGGATTTTTCCCAAAGCATTTTCCGCCAACGTAGGGCTTGGCATTCTTGAGAAGGGAGCAAAGATGAGGGCTTATGATTACCTGAAAAAATTCATAGAAGAACATGAAGACATTTTCAAAAACGCAAGCCCGATAGAAATCAACAGCGGCGGGGTGCCCGTCGCTCATTTCACAGGAATGGCTGCAGACGGAGTTATGCTTGTCGGAGATGCTGCGCAACTCGTGAATCCAATACATGGAGGAGGTATTGTAAGGGCAATGCATTCTTCCATTATGGCTGCAGAGGTTGCAGAGCAGGCGCTGAAAGAAAAAAATCTCTCAAAAGAAAGGCTGATGGAATACGAAAATATGTGGAATGAAGAATATGAGGAAAAGACAAACAAACTTTTGAAATTAAGGAGCTTCCTTGAAAAACTCGAAGACAAAGATTTCGAACTGCTGGCAGATATTCTCGAAGGAGAAGATATATTCCAGCTGACCCAGGCAAAGCTTTCGTTCTTCCTGAAAAAGCTCATAAAGAGACCTTCGCTTCTGGGACTTGCAACAAAATATTTGAGGGATTAGATTTCCCTGAAAATTTATAAGGCAAAAAAAGATATACCTGATATGAAGGCAAAAAGAATAGCGTTGTGCATCATAATTGTACTAATTTTTTTATCTCCATCTGCTGTAATAAAAAACGAGGGACACAGCAGTAGTATTTCTGCACTGCCCGAACCAATTTCGTCCATGACGATATTTGATATAAGAAGCGCCGATGAATATGATGAAGGACACATAAAAGGCGCCATTTCACTCCCCATCTCAAAAATTCTATGCGGCTCGTGTATGGATGGCGTTCTTGACATGTATTCTGGAAATAAAATAAAGATTTATTGCGGAGACAATGAAAAAGCAGGAGAAATAGCGCTAAAAGCTCTGCAGCAGAAAAACATTAATGCATCCATTTTGAGCGGGAACATCAAAGAATTGGAAGAGAAGGGCTTTCCCATTGTTTACAGCGAACCCGAGGAAAAGGTGTATTATACAGGATGCATACCTATGAATAAAACAGAGGTGACGGAGAAGAACCTTTCATTGCCGTCTCCTGTACCTACATCATGGGACTGGAGGGATGTCAATGGAGAAAACTGGGTCACCCCTGTGAAAAACCAGGGAAGTTGCGGCAGCTGCTGGGACTTTGCTGCAATGGGGGCACTTGAATCCGTAATAAAAATTGATGAAAACAATTCCAATTTCAATCCCGATCTCTCCGAGCAATACCTGCTCTCGTGCCCTCCAGACAGCGGCGGCTGCAACGGTTGGAACGCTTACTATGCCTATAAGTACATAGCAGAGAATGGAGGAGCACTGACCGAGGATTGTTTTATGTACAAGGCAAGTGACAGCATCCCATGCTCCAGCAAATGTCCCAACTGGGAAGAAAATCTTGTGCCAATCACAGATTACGGCATAACTTACACGCCCAGTAGAGATTATATAAAATCTGCCCTCATAAAATACGGACCTCTTGTGGTAGAGATGACTGCCTATAAGGATTTCTCATCATATAAAGGAGGCATATACGAGCATGATGGAAACGAGCCAGTTGGCGATATAAACCATCAGGTCGTTCTAATTGGCTACAATGATGAGCCAGGATACTGGATATGCAAAAACAGCTGGGGCGAGCACTGGGGCGAAAACGGCTTCTTCAGAATAGCATACGGGGACTGCCAGATAGAACATAGCATTATATATGTCAGCTATGACCCAGAAAGCAAAAACTGGGCACCTGTGGCAGACGCAGGCGGCCCCTATTCGGGAAAAGTCGGCGAATCCATTACTTTCGACGGAAGCGGAAGTTATGACGTTGATGGAAACATTGCCTCATACTCTTGGAATTTTGGTGACGGAACGACAGGAGAGGGTATGCGTACCACCCACCAGTATTCTCATGAGGGTAAATTTACGGTACGCCTGACGGTAACAGATACAGAAGGCAAATTTAACGTGAGCGAAACAGTTGTTTATATAGATGAGACTCCCCCCATAATCAAGATAGCCAAGCCGAAGGATAGATATCTTTACTTTAACGATGCGGAGGTGATATCATTGCTCTTTAAGACAAGAATTATAGGGGGAATAACCATAGGAGCATATGCTCACGATAATATATCTGAAATAAACAAGGTAGAGTTTTACATTGACGATAAACTGATGGAAACAGTCTACGATATGCCTTTCTCGTGGAAGTGGGAAGATGCATCCCCGTTCACCCATACCATAAAAGTTATAGCATATGACTCTGCCGGAAACAGTGCAAGTGACGAAAGGGAAGTATGGACAATAATGTAGCTATCTCTCCACAAGTATGGCCATATGGTCTTTTGAATAAGGTTGGAGATATATGCTTTCCTTTATCTCGAATTCATTTTTTATTTCCTTTTTCACCTTTTCAAATATTTTTCTGGGGTGCATCGATATATCTATGCTTCTTGCTTTCACCATAAGCATTCCTTTGTTCACCGAAAATCTGTCCATATTCTTTATGAATATTCCCACCTGATCCTTCTGTGATATATCCTGATAGACAAAATTGACATCATTCACCATGGGAGCATATTTTTCTGGCTTGCTGGCATCTGCAAGTATCGGGATGATATTTTTCCTTGTCCTGCAAACCTCAAATAAATCGCCCATTGCCCTTACGGATATTTCCACTGCATAGATGATACCTTCTGTTGAAATATCAGAAAAATGAGAAACGGTGGTGCCGTTTGCTGCTCCGAGATACAGAATCCTGCTGTTTCTCTTTACCGGCATTTCTTTCAGCCCTTTGAGGATTGCCGCTGCCATCTTGCTCTTGTACGGATTCCATGAGCGGTATTCCTTACCCCCCTCAATGAGCAGGTGCTCCCCATAAACCCTGCTTCCAGGTGCAATATTCAGGGTGTATAACTTCCCTTTATTTTCATATACTCCCGGAAATATTTCCTCCATTTTTTCACTTTAATTTTCTTTTTGCAATTTCGCAGGCAATAGTTGATGCATCAAAGACTGGAGCTACAGCAGGAGCATATGCAGTTTCAGCTTTCAGGAACTGCTCAAGCGTAAGCCCATGATGGATGGCAAGAGCAAATTTATTGATTCTCTGTGCTGCCTCGTGCCCGGCTGCCTGTGCACCTATTATTTTGCCATTGCTGTCTGCATAGACCTTTATAAATATGTTTTCTCCCATGTCTCCCATATATTCTGGAAGTGCTTTTCCTTTGAATTTCCCCATGAAGGGCTTGAACGGTATGCTTCTTTTCAATGGCCCGACAGCTGCAATTTCTATGCCGAAAATTTTTGTGGTTCTTGCGTTCACCAAAGGCATCAATTTTTCGTCTCCTCCAACTGCATTTGCGCCTGCAACTTTTCCCTGGCGGACAGCCACGCTTCCAAGGCCAACCGGGATTATGTTCCCTAAGATGTCTCTATACTGTGTGCAATCCCCGGCTGCGTAAACTCCCTTTATTGAAGTTTCGCACCTCTCGTCAACCGCTATGCCTTTCTCCCCTACAAGCCTTTTGGTGAGTTGGACATTTGAGCGGTTACCTGTGGCAATAATGACGAAGTCGCCCTGCAATATGCTTTTCTTTCCGTGTTCATCCGATGCAGTTACTTCCATATGATTTCCTTTATCCCTTATTTCGGTCACCCTGTTGCTCAAAAGAAATTTAACTTTTTCCTCAATTTTTCCCCTCACAATTTTTGCAACATCATCATCAACCATTGTCAGCAATATCTCGGGCAGAAATTCCACGACTGTCACATCTATTCCTCTTTTCACAAGTGCTTCTGCTGCCTCCAGCCCTATCAATCCTGCTCCTATGATTATCGCGCTATCTGCATTCTTTGCTTCCTTTTTTATTGCAATTGCATCATCCATGTTTCTAAGAAAATATGTCTTCCCTTCTGTTTTTACTGGAGAGAAAGGAGAGGCACCTGTAGCGATTATAAGAGAATCATACTCCTCTTTCCCATCAGAAGT
Source organism: Thermoplasmata archaeon (assembly GCA_021159125.1). Taxonomy (GTDB): domain Archaea; phylum Thermoplasmatota; class E2; order UBA202; family DSCA01; genus VBQP01. Next base: position 14,186 of record JAGGSL010000133.1, on the reverse strand, counting down.
TTCTATCACCTTATTTTCAAAATCTATTGCAGAAACAGGAGTGTTTAAATGCAGGTCAATATCTGCCTTTCTGAACCAGTCCTCGCTGAATTCTATTATTGACTCAGGAGATAGCTCCCCTGACACAACAAATGGAAGAGCACATTTTGAGTACTCCGGATAAACGCCCTTTTCAAAAATTTTAATCTCTGCATCTCTATCATTCTTTCTTGCAAACTGGGCGGCTGTCGCCCCTGCGGCACCACATCCGATGATGATAACCTTCATAGAAATGTATTGCTGCCTGCCTTAAATTTTTATGCCCCTATTATTTTCTTCAGCTTTTCTACAAATCCTTCAAAGCCAATAGGGCGGGGTATGACGTCTTTCGCCCCTGCTTCAATCAATTTTTCAGCCTGCTTTGTCCCGAAATAGGCTGTAAAGCCATACACATTTGCATTTTTGTCAATGCCCATTATCCTTTCGGTTGCCTCTGCGCCATCTATGTCCGGGAGTTTCAAATCCATGACCACGAGTGCGGGCTTTTTTCTTTCCTTCAGCATTTTTTCATACATCTTCACCCCTTCCTCACCTGTAAAAGCAGAATATATTTCCACGTCAAGCCCGGCCTTTGTGATATATATTCTCATTAAATCGTGCATGTCTTTTTCATCGTCAACAATCAATATTCTCTTACCCATGATATCACCTTCACTTCCGCCCCGACCGCCATGCAATTGCCGTGTAATGGAGTTACCACCTATAAACTTTTTCAAATATTTAGAGAAGTGTTGAGCAACGTGTTGCATACGCAAAAATTTTTACCGTTTAGTTGTTACACATTTGAATGGCAGTAGCGTCTGTGCCTGGAAAAGTTATTCTGATTGGAGAACACGGTGTTGTCTATGGCCAGCCCTGCCTATCTGTTGCAATAGATCTGAGGGTTGGAGTGGATATCGAGAGGGGAAAGGAATTCTCTGTAAACGGCAGAGCCATGGATGGCAGAAGGCATACATACATAAAGTATGCGATAGACAAGCTCTGGGACGACTATCCCCTGCATGTCACAACATTCTCAAAAATTCCTTCTGCAAGCGGTCTTGGCTCCTCAGCCGCCATAACAACAGCCACGGTTGCCTGCCTCCTTGAAATGAAAAAATCATTTTCCCTCGAGGAAGTGGCAAAGAAAAGCTTTGAAATTGAATACGAAGTGCAGAAAGGCGGCAGTCCGAATGACACCTCAGTCTGCACATACGGCTCTGCAATACTTCTTTCAGGAGAAAAAATGGACGGTTTTATATGGGAAATCTCAAAAGGGGAAAGAAGATGGTTCGTCCACCATATCGATGCTCCAGAAATGAAAATAGTGGTCGGCATGACAGGGATAAAATCAAAGACGCCCATGCTCGTAAAAAAAGTAAAGAAATTTGTGAAATATTCTGGATTCGCAAGGGAACTTACGGAAAGAATAGGTACACTTGCGTTGGAAGGCGCAGACGATTTAAAAAACAAAGATTTTGTATCCCTTGGAGAGAAAATGAATGAAGGCCAGAACATTCTTCACACACTCGGAGCAAGCTCTCCGGAGCTGGAAAAACTTATAAATGCATCTCTCCGAGCAGGCGCATACGGGGCAAAGCTCACGGGCGCAGGCGGCGGCGGCAGCATGATCGCAATCACGGACGAGCCGGAGAAGGTCGCAATAGCAATCGAGAAGGCAGGAGGAAAGGCGATAGTGACCTCCATATCAAACGAAGGAGTGAAAGTCTGGAATTGAGCGCTCAATTATCGTGCATTCCACATGCACCCCACATCGCCATGCTATTGAACTTACTTTTGCTTTCTTTTCGTCATTCCAGCAGGTGGAATACCAGCCCTGTAAGAAGTTTTGGGTCAAACCATGTGGATTTTGGCGGCATGCTTCTTCCCTCATCCGCCACGCGTTCGAGCTCCTCAACGCTTGTGGGATGAAGGTAAAATACGGCAGCATTCCCCTTTTCTTTAACAAGCTTTTCGTATTCCTCTCTCGCAACATCCCCACCGACAAAAAATATGTTGGGGTCATTTCTCACATCTTTTATGCCAAGGATTGGGCCCAGTATCTTTTCCTGAAGAATGCTGACATCAAGAGATTCGACCGAACCCTCCGGAATCTCTTTCGGAATGAGTTGCCACCACTGGTTTTCCCAGTACATCTGTATCTCGTGTCTTTCGGGTTCCTTTATATTTTCCATTTTTTTAACATCAAAATTTTCTTTAACTTCTTCAATGAAATTTTCATTCCCTATTTTTCTTATCACCCTGTTATAGGGCAATATTCTCATCTCATCGTCATTTGCAGTGAATATCATCGCATATTTCGCTTCCTCTCCATCATGCTTTTTCATGTATTCATAGGCAGCCCTCATGCGGTGGTGCCCATCTGCAATGTACAAATCAACATCTGAAAAAAGACTCTTTATTCTCTGGATATAATCTCCGCCCACCTTCCAAAGTTTGTGATTGTATCCGTACTTATCAAAATCAAAGACGGGCTCAAGGGATGCGATTTCATCCATTATTTTTTTAATTTCTGTCCTGCCTTTGAATATTGTCCACACCAGCCCGGTATTTGCATTTGTGGCTTCTATATGCTTTATTCTGTCCCTGAGCGGCTTTTCCCTTGTTTCCTCATGCTTTTTTATCCTCCCTTCTTCGTAATCTTTTAGGGAAACCGTCAATATGAAACCCCTCTGGCTGAAATTTTCATTTCCTTCTTTATAGAGATACATCGACGGCTCATCCTTAATCATGTTTTTCAGTTCTTTTTCGAAAGCTTTTTTTGCATTTTGATATTTTTTCTCGCCCTCCCCTTCCGGGAGGATGATATGAATTGCATTATCGCCTTTTCTGAGCTCTTCTTCCTCTTCCTTGCTTATAATGTCATAGGGCTTTATGCAAAACTGTTCCGGATTTTTCGGTCTTATTCCTTCAAATTCTTTAACCTCGACCATGGAGACGAGATGTGAACTCCATTTAAAAAATTATTGAGAAAGTAATTAATTCTGCTTGCAATTAAATGCCTGTGCTCATAACCAAATTCGACCCGTGGAAAAGCGAATTGTGCACATGCCCTCCGAAGTATTCCTTCAATCCATATACGGGATGCTCCCATGCATGCTTATACTGCTACATAACATCCTATATTCCAGACCCATTCCATGCCCGCCTCAAGAAAGATTTAATAACCAGGTTGAAAAAAGAACTCAGAACAAAAAAGATAGATACATATATAAGCATGTCAAACAGCTCTGACCCCTATACGCCCGAAGAAGCAGAATATAAAGCTACAAGAAAATGCCTTGAAATTTTTAAAGAACGGAAAATAAAAGTTCTCATAGTTACAAAATCAGACCTTGTTGTGAGAGATGCAGATATAATTTCAAAAATGAATGCATCTGTAAGCATGACGGTAACAACGCTGCGAAATGACATAGCCAAAAAAATAGAGCCCAATGCCCCATCTCCGAAAAGAAGGATAATGGCGCTTAAAAAATTGAAAGAGAACGGAATACCGTGCTCTGTGAGATTTGACCCGATAATACCGGGGATAAACGATGAGAAGATAGGGGAGTTAGTGGCAGAGGTATCAAAATACTGTCAGCATATTGTCTCCTCCACTGTAAAACCCAGAAGAGATTCATTGAGAAGATTGAAAGAGGCATTGCCAGAAGTTATGGAAGATATGCAGTTTGTAAGAATGGGGAATTCATACTATCTTCCCTCATACCTCAGATACGAACTCATGAAAAGAGTGAGAGATGCATGCAATGTCCACGGTATTACTTTTGCGGTATGCAGGGAAGGATTTGATATGAACACTGCCAAAACATGCGACGGAAGCCATCTAATACCTGTAAGGCAAGGCAGGGGAGATATATTATTGTAAATGCAAATTTTAAATTCTGGCATTTCATAAGGTAAGCCAGACCACAAATTATTTAACTAAATTTTTATTTAAGGGAAAAGGGGTATAAAATTGACTCAAACTTCAGTATTTGCAAATTTGAAAAGTAGAACTTTGGCTTTCGTGATAATGTTTTCTCTCCTTTCGGGAGTTGCTGCAGGAATTTTTGCAAATGCATACAACCCGGGAGTAGACGTTGCCATCGTCACAGATACAATAAAGGTATTCCCTGAAGAGATATACGAAAATGATCAGGTTAAAGTTAATGTGACAGTTGAAAATTTAGGGGATACAGATGCTGAAAATGTTGGCGTGGCATTGTATGTCGATACAAGGGACAACCCTGTAGATGAGGTTCATATATCTTCTATTTCTCCCGGCGAGAAGAAGGAAGTGAGTCTTTACTGGATAGCAAGGGATAGCGGAAACTATACCTTCTTCATATTGGCAGATTTTGAAGAACTCATAGTAGAAACGAATGAGGATAACAATCTTGCAAGCGTAAAAGTAAATGTCAAAGAGCCCGTCCATCCGCCGTTCCCGCCTGCGCCTGAGAGGGCCGAATGGTGGAATCCGGACTGGCATTATCGTGTGCCTGCGTCTGTCGCCATGATAGGGCAGAGGGAAGGCTATGTTTATAACAACAAAATGGTCTATTGCACGATAAACTTCACGGAACTAATGGACGAAGTGGCGTCTCTTCAGCCCTCCGGGGGCTTTTCCGACAGGACATTTTATCCTGACTCTGTCAGAGTCGTGGAATACAAAAGCAGCAACGATACATGGTATCCGGTGGAGAGTGTTGGCAGGGAAATAAAATTCAATGAAGATTATGATGCATCTGAAAATGCAAATGTGACGCTCTCATGGGTTATGGAAGGCTCTTTGCTTCCGCATGAGATGAAATACTACTACATTTACTGGGACACTTTGAAAAATGGAAAGAAGAGCGGAGAATATGGAAAAATATACTCCGGGATAAAAAATTCTGAGTTTGAAGATACGAGTTCAAGCCAGTGGAAAAATAACAGTGAACCTGTAATTCCGCTCAACACAGGCGGCATAGGGGCATGGAGCATGTCATACGATAAAGACCCTGTTAATGAGAATGATTATTGCTATAAAATTTACAGGAAAGGACTTGTCTGGCAGAAGGACTGGTATGCTAAAGTTTACCAGCAGTTCAATGTTCCTGACGGGGGAGATGCGCAGAGCTATATGCTCAGTGCAGATGTCTACTTCAGTTCAGATATAGATAATGTAGCATGGGAACTTGTTTTGGATGGAAATACCATTGATAGCGGAACAACAACTAACGGATGGAAGACAATAAACAAAAATGTGACTTCTTATCTCAGAGGAAAGAGCAGCGCCATGATCTATTTCAGGGTTTATGTTACTGAAAGCAGTGCAGATACAACATTCCATAAAGTTTATGCATACTTCGATTCATGCCAGGTAAGAGCATTGCCAAACTGCAATGTCACCGTTCTTGAGAACAAATCCCATGGATGGTGGGGGGACATAATTCCAATAGGGGAAGAGTATGTTGCCGGAGTTGGAGGAATGAATACAATAAAAAAGATAAATGTCACCTCAATTGCAAATCCGAGAGGGGTGACAGCCACCATATATTCCCCCGACGGAAAATTTGTGAAATCGTCACTCCCACTTCCGGATGCAGGCTTTGAAGGAGGGGCAACATATACGCAACTCTATTATTCAAATGAGCAAACAGCAAGCGCTTCATTCGCATCATCAGCGCATACCGGAAACAAGGCAGTTGAACTAAGGCTGAGCGACTATTCCGGGAAATGGAAATTTGAAGATCAGTCGGTGAGCAGTGATGATACCGTAGCCCTCCGCCAGGAAGTGACTCAGAGCATCCATGTTTCTCATCTTCCGTCTCTCTACTTCTGGTATAATGTCGAGAAATACTCATCTGCAAGCTATCTCAACTATACGGTGCTTACAGAGGGAGGACCAAACAAGTTTTACACCATTGGCATGGGAAGTTTGACAAACGATGGAAGCTGGCATAAATATGAGATTCCTTCAAATGTGCTCAACAAGTGGAGGGCAGGCGCGGGCATGGTCGTGGGGATAGAGATAAGACTGGTGGCAAATGAGGAAGGAGGGGAAAATACGGTATATATTGACGATATGGGCTATTCTTTCATGCCAGACGGAAGTGACAGAACAAAATGGCATATAGATGATTTTTACACTTTCCAGAACGGAACGAAAGTGGGAGAATGGAGACTTGATGTATCAATATCTGATGGCTCAAATTATGTTGTCGAGCGTTCAATATCCATTGATGTGGAACCTGCTGCCAATCTTGATGTGGTCAGCGTATCTGCCCCGGCAAGCGTCAAAGAAGGGGAGGATGCCACCATAATCGCCAATATTAAAAACCATGGGCCGAAAGATGTCGAAGAAGGCATACCCATAAATGTATCGCTCATACTTCATCAGGGGAATTCTGATTCTATGAGAATGGTGAAGTCAATATCGGGACTTAAAAAAGGTGAAACAAAGAAAGTAAGTTTTTCATGGCATGCATCATACGGGAACCCGTCATACAACGGAGAATGGACGGTGGTCGCAAAAGTGAATGAGAATGGAAATATACCTGAATGGAAGAAGACAGACAACTGGAATACCGTTTCCGTCACTGTGATTCCTCTGCCAGATTTGAAGGTAGAAATGAATGATATTGGCTTTGACCCTTCGCACCCATATCTGAACGATACAGTGAATATAACCGCAGTGGTTCAGAATGTGGGATATAATGACACAACTGCTGAAATTAACTTTTATGCAAAAGAGAAGGGAGAAAATAAGTATGTGCTTATCCACAACGGGAGTATTGAAAAAATCATAGGAAAGAGAAGCTCCGAGAATGTCTACATTCTCTGGAAGCCCGCCAGCAATGGCACTTACTCGATAAAGGTTGAAGCAAAATGCCTGGATGAATGCAATCTGCAGGATAATATTGCCATAAAAGATATAAGGGTAGGCGGGGGCATTGACTCATCTCCCCCCTATATATCGAATATGAGGATTTATCCATCAATACAATCCATCGGTGAACACATCAACATATCAGCAACCATCAGGGATAATGACACAACAGTGGATAGGGCGGTTGCCGTAATAACCGATGAAAATGGAATGAGTAAGGAATATGATATGGAACGCCTCGGAGATACAGACATATATTATTATAACACAACATACAGCAATGTTAGCTACTACAACTGCTTCATAAAAGCTTTTGATACTGCAGGAGGGGCAGAAGAATGGCAGAATATGGGAATGAGCGATAACGTGAACTTCAGAGTTGTTTATAACGGCGTTGAAACTGTACCGCCTGCAATAAGAGCAGTGACTTCCTCCCCCCAGAAACAGGTGATACACGGAAATGTCAACATATCTGCTCTTATAGATGATGAAAGCGGAATTGAAAAAGCGATACTGCATGTTATCTTCGGAGGGACCGAAAATACATATGACATGAAACAGAAAGATGGCAGCAGAATATACTACTACATGCAATCATATGATGAAGTGGGGCAATATGAGTATTACATAGAAGCCATTGATTCTTCCGCTAACAGAAATAGAAATAATACTTCTGATATCTTCAGATACTTCACCATACCTGATGATTACGACCTGGATGGCGTACCGGATACGGTGGAAGTGGAAGCAGGGGCAGACCCGACAAACAGCAGCCAGACGGTAAATGTCACAGTTGGAAGCGAGACCGGATACCTGCTGTTTAGGAAAAATGGAAATGACTATGTTTACTGGGACAGCAAGGATGATGAGCTTAGAGACACAGCTGAAAAGCAGTTAGGCGGAGAAAATACAATTCTATTTGATTCGGATGGAGATGGTACATATGACCACTACTACGGGCTGAGCAGCGGCGAGATAGGAGTATATGCCGTGGAGGAAAAGGCAGGAATCGGAGACATAATATGGGTGACGCCTGCACTAATTTTGTTTTTACTTGTCTGTGCACTTTTCATAGTAATCAGGAAAAAATAATCAACTGATAGCCATCACAGGAAGAGAAGTAGAGTTCATTATTTCATTTGATATTTCTTCAATTGAACCACGAGAAAATGCTCCGCTATATTCGATTATGATAAATGTACACCTCAATCTTTTCGATTCCTTTGTTATCTCTGATAGAAGTTCTCCTGTCCTTATTATGTTGCGGCATTTGAATCCTTTTTCCTTTATAGCCCTGACTGTTTCCTTTGACTTCTTCTTTAAATTTTTGATTTTTTCTTTACACTCCCTTTTTCCGATTTCCCTGCAATATTCTCTGTCTACAACATATAGCAAAATTAAAAATGAATTCTGGCCGGCGAGGTCAATTGCCTTCTCTACGGCTTTTGCGCATTTCGACTGAAAATCGCATACAATAAGTACCCTATCCATTGCATATATACTCGCAAAACATTTTTATACTTTACAGTAAAGCCCTCAATCTTGGTACAATCAGCATTGACATTATTGCAAGCAGGACAATAACAGAAAATATTGTCGTTATCACAGATGAAATTTTTTCGATTCTCTCCTTATTCCATTTTTTCCTTATTTTCTGGGCCACAAAACTTATGCCATCCTTAAATATATAACCACCATCGAGAGGTACTGCAGGCAGTACGTTGAATGTTCCTATGGCAAAGTTGAGCCAGAAAAGCCAGTAAAAGATATTTGCAAGAGGCCAGAATATTGAAGAGGGGAGAGGAGTCGTAAAAAGAGATATGAAAGCTTTGGGGAATGGAGAAAAACCTGCAAATGGTAATGCGATGTAAAAGAAAAAGGATTTCATATCTGATAGAGGGTGTGCAAGCTTTTGGATGTAGTAGTCCATCGGAACTGTAGTGATTCCCATGGGAATTGTTGATATCCCCATAAATCCCCTCCCTCTGTACTCCTCTTTATTTTCCTTTGGGTTATATTTCTGGTAGTAATCATATTTGTCGACAAGCGTCACCATAACACTTTGATTTTCAAATTTGCCGTTTTCATACCTGTAATATGCCACCTCTATTTCTTCTCCTGCCTTTGTTTGGTTCATTACCTGCGAAAATATCTTGCTACTTGTTATTTCCGTGCTTGTACCATTTATGCTTATTTTACACAGCACATCTCCTGCTTTCAAGCCTGCAGATGATGCAGGATAATCTTTAATTACGCCTGCAATCACCAGGCCGCCGATAACGCTTATATTTGAACTTCTGCCCTCGTAGAATATGGTTGCATTATATTCTTTTCCTGGCTCCACGTATTCTATGGCATTCTTATAATCATCCACACTTTTTATTTCTTCTCCGTTGAATGAAGTGATTACACTCCATGACTTCACGCCTGCAATATCAAAGGGGCTGTTTGCGATTTCCCCATTTATCATGGCTCCATCCACTTTCGGTGAAACAACGCCCATCATTACAGATGAGAAAAGTATGGCACATATGAAAGCCAGAATCATATTCGAAGTTGGGCCTGCAGCAAAAACCCTTGAACGTTTTCTTCTGCTGACTTTCTCTAGCTCTTCCTCATCCGGCTCAACAAAAGCACCTATTGGTACTATGAGGAATATTAAACCCAGAGCGTTTACTTTTATCTTTTCGGCCATTGCAAGTATTCCGTGAGAGAACTCATGTATTATTATCGCAACTGCAAGTGCTAAAATGCCGTAGCCCACAGGGATGACCGGATTTATGCCCGGCAGCCCTATCATCATCTGGGGCGAAGGTGCATTTTCCGGTGAAATTTTGAACGAGAGATAAACATTGTATATTATGAGAGCAAATGTAGCAAACATAAATATCAGAGATAAAGCGATTCCAAAATCAGCATATCTCTTCCAGAATTTTTCTTTTCTAGCAACTCTTTCTATGAACCTTTTCCCCTTCTCGGTTTTCCACATAAGTATTGGCCCCCAGAGGGAAAAGCTATCGCTTTCTTTATTTCTGAAAATGTAAAGGGCAAAAACCCATACCAACAGTAGAGATAGGAATATTATGAGTCCGGACATCACTGCCCTAATGTACCTTTCCTTTATTAACTCTTCTGCATTTCCTCTTTGCCATACATATCCTCTGCTATATGGTAAAGAACCGTGCCAATAAATGCTATGAGCACGCCTTCAATTATGGTTGTGAGGAAAGGCATTGTGAGAAGTGACTGAATGGGCTCGGCATTTATTGAGATTTTTATGAGCATGTCAAGTGATGCAGAGAGAATAAGTCCAAATGCAATAAGGGAAAATGGAAGTATAATATAACCCCATAAAACTTTCTTCTCCCTGAAATAAACATCTGTGAACCTTCCTCCCGCAGATATCATCACGGACAGGATAAACCACCATACAATCTCATCCATGAACAGTATTGTATATTCGAACATGCCGTGCGGAGCCGGCTCGGTTGTGGAGAGCATGTTGTAAGCAGATGCAATTGCACTTGCCATTATGAAAATAGCAAGCAAATTTGCAAAAAGAGATATTTTCCCGCTTCTAAGGCCTGCATACACCTCCTTCCAAAAATTCCTGGCAAATCCCTGAAGGTGAAAAACCTTCGCGAGGAGATACGCCCCAAGAACAATCAAAATGGTGGCAAATCCCCATGCAGGAGAACCCAGCATCGAAGAAAGCCCCCAAAGAAAAAGCACGAGGGCTATTGGAAGCATGAATTTTCTCTGCATTTTTTCATCTTCCATGAACCGGGATATAAGGTAATATGTTCCTTCAAGGGTTTTGCTCTGTTTAACAACCACTCTTTTTATTGCATCCACCTTCAGTCTTGACTCGATAATCGGAAGTATGTATTCATCCTCCTCGCCATCTGTTACAATTATTGCCCCCTCTGGCTTTATTTTTTCTATAACCTCGTCAAGCTTTTCTGCGATTATCTTATCAGAAACGGGTCCGACTTCCCTGCTCCCGCATATTGTGACTATTTCGGCATCTCCACCCAGCTTGTCATATGTTGATATTGCTGAAAACATGCAATTGACATCAGAATCCTCTGGGTCAGCGAGCGCAAGCTTCTCCGCTGCGCGAATATTTTCCTCCCTGCCTATAACTGGGGAATCTATACCTGTCTTTTCCCCCAAGTCATCATCCCTATCTATGCAAAGAACCAGAGTCTTCATATCTACTAATTATCCTTATATTGGTATAATAAGATTGCGATTTCTTTTTTGCAGAAGCAGATATTTTTTTCTAATATGCTATTTCATTATCTCTTCAGGCGCATCTGCCAGCATAACAAGAGCTTTTGCCTCCATGAAATGCAATTTTCCAGGCACAACAATGCAGTGAAGCGGAGGACCAAAATTTTCTTTCAGAAGTTCATCAGGGTATCCTGCCCTGACGGAAGGAGAAGGTGAAGATGCTCTTGCAACAACTGCCATCAGCGTTTTTTTGCCGATTACGCCCCCTCTTTCCCGTTCCTCCATTTCCATAAGCAGTTCGATGCCCTCGTTTGCTGTCATGAGTTTCTTCCCGATATCTAGCAGGACAAGAGTATGAAGGCCTCTTTCCATGTTTTCCTTTATAACCCCGTAAGGCGAGGTGGGAAAGTAATCACCCTCTGGAAATGCAAGAGTCGTTGTTCTCCCGAATTTATACGACTGCAATCCCAGCAGTCCTGCCGAAGCGGTCATTATGCTTATCCCATGCACAACTTTCGTATCTATCCCTCTTTCAATCGCTCTGAGACACAGGTCGATATGGGTGGTGGCTGTCATCGGGTCTCCGCCTGTCAGAAGGCATACCTTTTTGTCCGCTGCCTCATCAAGAATGGCATTTCCATCTTCAACTTCCTCCCTGCTCAGCACTTCTATGGGTCTGCCTATAACCTCCTCTATTTTTTCTTCTGGCACGCCCAACATGCTTGTGTAAAACTCCGCAAACACCTTATCGCATGTTCCTGCTGCCTCCTTCCCGGCTATCGTGATGTCCTTTTCGCTCCATAAACCCAAGCCAACAAAGATGAGTTCGCCCATTGCCATTTAACCACTAATGATATATATAAACTATATCATAAAGTGATAATGGAATCCTTATGTATTGCTGTGCCCAGGGAAAAGGCAGAGAAAGTAAGGCAGGAGATGATGGAAAAGAAACTTCTGAGGACGGACTTAAAAATAAGGCATGACGGGCAATACGTTTACATTCCAGTCGTTGATGGGGCAGACATCAAAGATGCTGCCCTGAAAAAAATGGACTTCGAGGAGGTGAAAAAGGAAAAAAATTTTCGTGAGTTGATAGAGCCGAATCTGCCTGGAGGCGTGAAAATATCATCTTTTGATGTCATCGGGGACATCGCAATAGTGAGATTGCCGGAAGAACTGATTGAGCATAAGGGAAAGATAGGAAATGCGATTCTCTCTGCTCACAAAAGCATAAAGGTCGTATGCATGGATAACGGCGTAGTGGATGATTACAGGGTGAGAGACGTGAAGGTCATAGCGGGCGAGGAGAGGACAGAAACATTGCATAAAGAGCATGGAGTTAAAATAAAGGTGGATATCGCAAAAGTTTATTATTCCCCGAGACTTGCCACCGAGCGTTACAGAATAGCCAGATATGTGAAGGAAGGAGATGTGGTAATAGACATGTTTGCAGGCGTAGCCCCTTTTTCCCTGATAATCGCAAAACTTTCCAGACCGTCTCGTGTGTATGCGATAGACATCAATCCAGTTGCAGTAAAATACGCGTCTCTAAATGTGAAAGAAAATAAATTCGGCAATATCATTGAAGTGATTGAAGGCGATGCAAGGGATGTTGTCCCCTCGCTGGGAAAGGCAGACCACATAATAATGAATTTACCCCACAGCTCGCATGAATTTTTTTCTCTTGCAGCACGCCATGGAAAAATTATCCACTATTATGAGATAATTGAAAAAAATAGAATAGAAGAAAGATTCAAATGGCTGAGGAAAGAAGCTTCAAATCAGGGAAAGAAAATGGATGTCATGCATTGGAGGATCGTCGGAAGCTACTCCCCTTCTAAAGTCAAGATAGGAGCTGATTTGCTCATACATTGAAATATCTGCCTGCATTTTCAAGAGCATAAGCCATCAGCTCAGCCCCCTTTTTCAAATCATTTATATCGATAACCTCGACCCCCGAATGCATATATCTGGTAGGCACGCTGAGAACGCCGCAGGGAATGCCAGCCCTCGTCAAATGTATGGCCGTTGCATCTGTTGTTCCTCCAGAAGAAACATCCATCTGATAAGGTATGTTTTTTTCTTTCGCTGTCTCCTCAAGCCACTTTATTATGGCGGGAGATGCTATGAGCCCCCTCCCGGATGCATCTGTTATTGTGAGAACAGGACCATCTCCGAGCTTTATTGAAGAGTCTTTTTCTTTCATTCCGGGATAATCACCGGGTATGGCTGTTTCGCTCACTATTCCCACATCCGGATTTAAACCAAAAGCAGATGTCTTTGCCCCTTTCAACCCAACCTCCTCCTGCACTGTTCCGACTGCATACACCGTAGCATCTGTTTTTGTAATCTTCAATGCCTCAATCATCATGGCAACACCTGCACGGTTATCCATCGCTTTGCCAGTGACCCTGCTGCCCTGCAACTCTCTGAATTCTCTGTCAAGAGTTATTGGTGTACCGGGACGAATGCCGAGTTCTTCTGCCTCCTTTCTGTCCTTTATGCCAACATCTATGAACATGTCCTCCGCCTTTACTGTCTTTTTTCTATCTTCCGCATCCATTAAATGAGGAGGCTTTGAGCCTATTACTCCGTAGAAGTTTCCCTTCTCCGTATGCAACACAACTCTGTTGTTCAACAAAGTTTGATCAAACCATCCTCCGAACTTCACGAAATTTATGAAACCTTTTTTGTCTATGTACTTGACCATGAGTCCTATCTCGTCCATGTGGGCTGCAATCATGATAGACGGCTTTCCGCCATTTTTTATGGCGATGAGATTGCCCATTGCATCCACTTTTATTTCATCCACAAGTTCTTCCATCTCTTCTTTAACAACTTTCCTCACGTCATCTTCATATCCGGATATGCCATGAGTGTTTGACAATTTCTTCAGAAGCTCTTTTATCTCATCCATGCACATCTATTGAAAAGTGCTATTTAAATATTGCATTACATGGGTTTCATGGGTTTGCTAATGGTTGCACAAAAAATTATCTGGTTTTGAGAGCAATCAACAGCATTAAACAGTTTTAAATTTGGTTTAGGTTTTGAA
>JAGGSL010000120.1 GCA_021159125.1 Thermoplasmata archaeon | reverse complement strand
CTCACAATTCTCGTGTTGCCTTTTCCACTACCTTTATCTATCACCTCATATTTATGTATTCTGATGGTGAGGTCGTTTGACGACACTCTTCTATACGGGTACATATCCCTTCATCGAAGGAGAGGATTAGCCCACTATGGTGAGTCATTGGCTGTCCACTCTTTTTAAGGGTACAAAGCCCACGAAATTGAAGGACAGCCGACCTCACCATCTTTGTATATACAAGCTTCATATTCAGCCCATATAGGGTTTCTTTGTAGTAAGTACTTTGTAGATGATATCAACGAGACTTGAAGCCACTGCTACTTTGGCAATACCGGCATTTTTCTTCTGTTTCTTTTTCTTCCGATAGTACTTACCCAATTTTGTATTCGTTTTAGCAATTGCATTTGCAGCCTCTATCAATGCCCATCGAAGTAACTTTCTGCTCGAATTCTTTGGTATCCTGCCTCTTGAGGTATAGTTGCCAGACTCATGAAAAGTTGGGACAACACCTGCATATCTCCTTAACTTCTTGCTGGATGGGAATCGTTCAATAGGATAGATATTGGCAATGATATAACAGGAAAGTACTTGCCCAAAACCTGTTATACTTTGAATAAGCATGAATTCATTCTTCCAATATTTCTTTGTATAACCAATCATCTCCTGATCAACCTGCTCGTTTTTCTTTTCCAAGAATATATAGTGGTCGTACTCATACCGAAGCTCAGCACTTATATCTCCGCTACCCATGTATTGCATCAAAGCATACTTCCATTTCTTGCTGAATGCCTTACATGAAGGCATTACCGCTCCATTTCTATCCAGAAGTGCCTGTATTCTGAGATTGCATCTCACCTTTTCTTCCATGAGAGAATGGCGGATGTTTACAAGACCTCGCAGATGTTGGATTTCCTTGCCCGGAATGTATGAAGTGGGAAATGTCCCCAATCTGAGCATATCAGACAACCGTCTGGCATCCAGCCTATCGTTCTTTGCAATAAGCTGTCGAATTTGTAATGTATTTGCAACCTTGACACAGTAGTCATGCTCCAGAAATTGCTGGTACAAGGCATAATAGCTGGTACTGGCCTCCAATCCTATTACTGATGGGCCAAGATATTGTCTGAGATGTGCATAAAGTTCATCATACAGTGTAGCTGCTTCTCCTTCTATCAGAATATTTCCTATCCTGTCTCTCACCACGTATGTGGTTTTCTCCTTATGGACATCCAGTCCAATGAAATATTTCGTCTTCATGTTGCACCACTATTGGTATGCAACACGAGTTACTCAAGAATTATCATGCCATCTTTGTTGTTTTTCTAGTTACAAAAGTACACCCGGGCCGGATAATTGGCTAAAATTATTTGGTGATTTGATGGGTAATAACAGCCAGTAATTAGCAGTTGTTAAACCGTTAATCACTTATATTAAATATTCATTACCTCTGTGATAGTTATGGTAAGCAAGAAAATATTGTCTGTAATGATCCTTTTTGTGATGGCAGTGCCTGTTGGCATGACAACCAATTTTCTGAATATCAGTGGGAATGATGTCCCTCTGACGATGGAGCAGAAATCCCGCCAAGCGGTGGGTGATGTCCCTCCCGATAATGTTACCATCGTGGTGGACGTTATGCGCCTGCGGACGATGACCGTCAATTGCGATGACCCGGGGTTATACTTCAAGATTTTCATAAACGGCGAGAATTCAGTGTGGATGGACCAGGTTTACAACGGCAAAGATATATGGTTTGAATGGCCCACGGCTGCCGCAACCATTCCGTACGATGTCAATAAGACGGTAATCATCCAGATAGAAGTATGGGAAGAAGAGAGAGGGCAGGACATTCAATGTGATTTGAGCAAGGAGAAGGGTCCCTATGAGGGGGGTAAGACAATAACCATTTTCTATGACCTCAAGCGCGGGGAGTGGACAGGCGATGACTATCTCAAGGATGGAAACGGATATGGGCATTGCTCTGGCTTTGAAGATGGCAACGAGGATGAAAATGACTGCGAGATATGGTTTGATATCTATCAGTGGGGCGACAGCGGATGGTGGGGCAATGAAGACCGCCTTACATACTGGGAAAAAGTTCACGTTTACGGGCTCAATGGCTCTAAGAATTATGGCAATGTGGATTTCAACGGAGACGGCATACCCATAGAATGGGAAGACAAATACGGATTTGACCCGTTTGCAGAAAGCAATGCATCGGAGCAGGATCCTGATAATGACGGACTGACAAATTATGAGGAATATGAAACATCAAAATGGTTTTCAGACCCGTTTGCCCAGGACATATTTGTTGAGGTAGACGGTATGCAGGCAAAACATCCGTGGGAGAAGCCGTATACACTTCCGAAGGAGTCGCAGAACATGATATGCAATCCATTTGCCCGACACAATATCACGCTTCACATTGATGATGGCAATCTGTGCGGTGGTGGAGATTTGATTCCTTACAAGGAAGGCATGTCGGGCAGGGATTTGATGGCTGCCCGCTTTAAATATTTCCTTAACGAGGATGAGCACAACTGGAAGAGGGGCGTTTTCCACTATGCTCTGATATGCAGCCAGATACAGTGGTACGGCAGACCCGCAGGCGGCAGAATGTTTTACATAGACGCCCATACGGTCGGCGGCCAGTATGTGAGAAACTGGGCATGGGCTTTCTATCTGCAGGGAAGCAATTATTACAAAGCGTTTGCAAGCGTTTTCATGCATGAACTTGGCCACACTCTCGGTCTGATGAGCTTTGAAGGCATAGACAATGAAAAGACACGTTTTCCATGGTACAAGGAATACTGGGAGTGGGGAACGTACAAGAGTTGCATGAATTACCGCTATGTATACAAACTTGTTGATTATTCCAGCGGCGACGACCCGGACCACGACCAGAACGACTGGGCTGTTCTGGATTTAACACGCTTCACTGAAGAAGGCTGGTGAGTATTGCATGAAAGCGCTCATCCCTCTCATCATCTTTCTCCTCATTTTAACTTCATTTTCAGGATGTCTTGGAGATGAAGATTCAGACAATGATGGGCTGCCGGACAGCCTGGAGAGAGAGGGATGGAGCATCTATGTCACTTCTGTAGGCGAAAATGTGAGTCATGAGGTGCATGTAACTTCCAGTACCCACAAAAAAGATACTGACGGTGACGGCCTGACCGACTTTCAGGAGTGGTCTTCCTCTTCCGGCGGATACGTTACGAATCCGAGAGAAAAGGATACTGACGGTGACGGCCTGACCGATTATGAGGAAATCATGGTGTACGGGACAGATCCTCTTGACTGGAGAGATGACATAGATAAGGACAACGGGTGGTGGGATAGCGACTATGATGAAGTGCAGTATTACAAAAGCAGGGGGATTGATGATGCTACCATAAAGCGGTTTTTGAATAACTCGGATGTTGATGGTGATGGCATAAAAGACGGGAGTGATATTGACCCGTTGGAAGATCTGAAAGTTAAAATAACAATAAAATCCGTTAGAATAACATCAAATATGGATGATAGCGATGATTTGCTTGAAACGATATTTGACGTTACGACAGATGCCGAAACAAAATCATCGAGCCTGTTTTATATACCTGTGGGGGTCAATTATTCGGTGAACATAAGCATGGTTGTCGATTTGAATGATATGGGCATACCTGGGGAATACAACAACAGCATATCCATAGATGTGGTGGATCAGGACAAGGGCCTTGAATACAAGCCACTTGACATTGACGGCCTTCCTGGAATCGATGTGATAAAAATAACCCCTTCGGGAAGCTATGCAAAAAACAATTTCGACATCAATTCTGACTGCGGAAATTATTCCCTGAACGGACCGGACGGGAGTATATGGTTCAGCATAGAGGATGTGAGCGTGCCTTATTCCTAACTCACTATCTCTTTCAGTTTTCCCTCTTCGGCTGCCATTTTTATTTCCATTGCTATTCTTCTTCCTGTGGACACCCTTCTCCTCCATAGGGTGTTGCCGTATGGATGTCCTACAGACATGTGCACGTTCGTTCCGCCGCCTATGCGCGGTGCCACATCATAGATATAAAAGCGCAGATCTTTATCAACGCATGTCTGGAGGCAGAACGGCCCTATTATGCCGTAGTCGTAGTGCTTTTTTGTTGCTTCCACATATCTCTCTCCCAGTTCAAAAACTTTTTCGAGCTGTGATTCTCTCAGCGTTGCCGAGTTGTGCCCGCATACCGTATATTCCGGAATCTGCTGCTTTTCGGGCAGACTGAGCTGCTGCTGGGCGGGGAGGCGGACATGGCCGTCAAGGCTTGTCTCAAATCTCCAGTCTATCCCCAGAAGCTCAAGCTCTTTTGTTATGGGGGAATAAAAGAAATCAAAGTTGAACACAGGCCCTATTATGTATCTCTCTATTCTTGCCTTCTTCAGGTCTTCTTCTGTTATCACGCCCTGCTTGAGCAGTTGCTCCGATTTTTTCCTGTATTCATCATAAGACGAGCATGTGAAGAAACCACGCTCCAGCTTTTTTACGGCATGGTGGAGTTTGACTATGCTCAGCTCTTCTATATTGCGAGGGTCATCAATTTTTTCGGGAAACGGCAGCCCTTCCTTCTCGAGCAGCCAGTAATAGTCCTTTTCCTCGGTTCTTTCTTCAGTTCGAAGCAAATTCCTGGAACCGAACATGGGCACATGGAAATTTTCCTCTATTTCATCGAGTTTGCAATATGAGGTAAAGGAGCGGTTTGGAATGAAAATCACATTTTCTTTGATAAGTCGCTCCTGATTTTTTTCAAGCAGGATTTCATTGAATTTATCAAACACCCATGCTTCATCCACACATCCTTTCCATACAATGCCGTCCCTCCTGCGAGCTTTGAAGTAATGGGTGTATGTCTTTTCCCTCCCCTTCTGGCATACCGCCAGTGTTCTGAAACCTTCATCTGCCGCCCCGTCAAAAGTGTCAAGGGCTGAGTGAGAGGCGACTGCACCTATCTTGATATTTTCGACGTCATAATTCTCAAGGATGTCCCATATCCTGCTTCTTTCTATCATTTTATCCCCAATATTGAATGTAAGACGGGTTTTAAAATTATGCAGTCCTGACTTTCGCAATTGAGTAAAATAATGCCATAATCACACCAAGAACAGCAAGTGCAGCGCCAACTCCATATACATCAGCAACCCACCCTATGGGCGGAGCAAGAAGGGCAGCAACAAAAGTTTTCATGAGGGATTCAACGCTCAATCCCGATGCCATAGTGCGGTGGGATATCTGCTCGCTTATGTATCCGACGTTCATTGGCCTGCGGATATTTTTCAGTACATACAACGACACAAAAAGGACGATTGCCAGAAGTGCGAAATAATCATATCTTTCTTTCATTGTGACGAAGACCCCGGATAGGAGTATAATCATTGCTCCTCCGATAAACGTTGCATTTATTGCCGATGGCAGATTCCCTATTTTATCCATCACTTTCTTTGCGTTGCTCGATGCGAAACTTGTCAGCAGATATATGAAAAAATATGCAATGCCGACCACCACCGCAATCCTCTCCTGCCCTGTCAGGAAAAGCATGATCGGGAGAGAAATGGCAAATGATTTTAGAATGGGCTGAAGGTAGTTGCTGGAGACCTCGAAAGAGCCGTCAAAAAGCGATGAATTTATTATCCCTCTGAGCGCATCCTTGTTTTTAAACATTCCTGCAAATTTTTTTATGGTTTCGGATAGCTGGCCTTTCATGCTTGAGATTTTTCTTTCAATTCCATCTAACTCCGGGGGATATGTTCCAACGTTGATGATATCTATCAGGTACGGGATTATTGCTGCAAGGAAGATTAAGGCATAATTTCCGGTACAGAAAACAATGGCTCCTGCAAGAACGGCATTTACTGCAGAGCCGAGCTGGGATGCCGCCCTCGTATGCCCGTAGTAATCAACTTTCCTGCTTTCCATGCCCTTTATCCGGAGATATTCCAGTATCATTGCCTTGTGTGTCCCTGTTCTGAATGCATCCCCCAATGCGTAGAGAACCATGGCTATGCCGAATGCATAAAAATTCCTGAAAAAGAAGAATATGATGAAAGACATGATGTATGAAACAAAAGACATCACCATTGACTTTCGCCTCCCAAAAGAATCGGCGTATATCCCTGTCGGCAGCTCGAGCAGGGTTGTTGAGAGCATGCGTATTGATATGAGCACGCCTATCATTGAGTATGAAAGGCCTGTTGAGAGAAAATAGAGGATAATGAATGGCTCATAAAACTTTAAATTTTTGAGGAAGCCGTAGAGCGCGAATCTGTAGAACATCGAATCCCGGTATATCTTTTCCACGTTAAATAATGGATTTCAAAATATATAGATTTGAGCATAAAAGTTGGGAGGCGGGTTCTCCAAATTGGGATAAAAAATTAATCAAAATGGAGAACCCAGAATGGTAAAGCATTTGTCGTATAAATTATTTGTGATGGCCTGCTGCGTTGTATTTTCCGCAAGTTTTAAATTTAGCAGATTGTTAGCAAAGTGGTAAGATGAGCAAACCCATAGGTGTCAGAATAGACGAGCGGCAGGAAGATGTCTGGAAAACTTTTAAGGATTTTGTAGAAGAAAAATATGGAAAGAAGCATACTGTCCTTGGGAATGAGCTGATAAAAGCCCTGCAGATCTATTTGGAGCTCAATACAAAATCCGAGAGAAGTAACATTGATAAAATAGAAACGCAGTTTGTTACCCAGAGGGCGGGAGACCTGGAAATAAAATCGATAAAGGAAAACTCATATGATATTTTAAATACACTAATGGCTGTGAAAGGGTACATCGACAATCTTGAATACACGTATTTCGACAAGGGGGAACCAATCCCATTGAAAGAAAGAGACCAGATAAACAAGATAAAACAGCGCCTCTCGCATGCTCAGAAACTCCTGCAGGAGAGAATAGAAAGTATAGGTTAAAGTGAAAAAACTGGGCTTTATAATAAATCCCATTGCAGGTATGGGCGGAAGTGTTGGTTTAAAGGGTACAGACGGCATGGTAGATGAGGCAATAAAGCGCGGGGCAAAGGACGTCGCTCATAAAAGGGCAAAAATTTTTTTGTCCAATTTAAAAAAAAATTTGAGTTTTATACATGCTCACCGCCCATGGGAAAAGGTGTTCTGGACGAATGCAGCATAGATTCTGTTGTTGTTTACGAGCCGTCACTGCCTACAACAGCAAAAGATACAAAAAATGCAGTTGCCAGAATGAAAGATGTTGACCTTATTGTTTTTGTAGGTGGCGACGGAACTGCAAGAGATATTATGGAAGTTATCGGTACAGACATTCCTGTGATTGGCATCCCCTCGGGTGTGAAAATGTACTCTGCGGTATTCGCCCAGACACCATACCATGCGGCCGAGGTAGTTGATGAGTTTGCTGACGGCATTGCCGTAGAGGAGAGGGAAGTTGTAGATATAGATGAGAACGCATTCAGAAAAGGTAAGCTTTCTGTATCTGTAAAAGGGTATTGCCTCACGCCTTTTCACGATAAGATTCAGTCATCAAAAGATTTTCTGGCAGGCGGGGAGGAGGCAAAAAGAACTATTGCATCATATGTCGTGGAAAAAATGGATGACGAAACAACTTATATAATAGGAAGCGGGAGCACGACCTGGGAAATTAAGAAAGCATTGGGCATAAAAGGCACTCTTCTGGGTGTGGATGTGGTGAGGAGAAAGAAGATGCTCTGCAGGGATGCAGCAGAAGCGGACATCAAAAATTTCATGGGCAAGAGAAATAAAATTATTGTAAGCCCCCTGGGGGGATATGGCTTTATATTCGGAAGGGGGAATGAGCAGATAAGTCCGGAGATAATAAGGAAGGTCGGAAAGGATAACATAGTTGCGATTTCAACACGAGAAAAACTTTCGTCTATTGATTCACTTAAAGTGGATACAGGAGATGACGCACTTGACAAAGAGCTCAGAGGTTATATAAAAGTCATAACAGGATACGGGGAGAGCAAACTTATGAAAGTCGAGTAGTTTCGCTAAATAATTTCTTCATATTTTCTGCAAACTTTTTTGCCTTTTCAATGTCCTCTGCATTTGGTCTGTCCTCCTCTTTTTGCCCGCAGAATGGGCGTATAATCAGCCCCGGGGTGTTATAATATGCCTTCTTCCCCCTGCAGTTGAAATTTCCTATTACTGTGAATCCTCTCTTTGAGAGCTTTTTCAGCAACGCTTTATCAAAATTATTTATGATGGGAAGTTTTTTGCCTGAACTTGTTGAGAAGATGAACGCTTTCTTTCCGTTACCATTCACGTTTTCAGCAAATTTCAGCAGATTTTTGTGGTGCCTTCCGTAGTATATTCCGGAGCCAAAACCGATAAGGTCATAATTTTTGATATCATCTGCTATGGCATCATCCACTTTTTTCAATTCTGCATTCATGACTTCGGCCATCGCCTTTGAGATTTTTTCCGTATTTCCATGCACAGATGAATAAATTATCAGTGTTTTCATATTTGTTCTCTGAGAATGATATGCTTCCTGTCCTTCCCCTTGCTCATTTCTTCCATTATTCTATTCATATTGCCCTGCACAATATTGACAGCATTTTCTACTGAATCTGTCTTTACAATGACACATGCAAATCTATTCAGCATTCTTGTAATATTTGGCCCAAATCTTCTTCCTGCAAGCACATCGACCCCTTTTAGGGCACCGGCGGTAGCATTAGCCTTTTCAGGATCCCCTCCTTTAATTGATTCATCTTCTTCAACCTTGATATTTTCCCGTTCTTCTACAAATTCTGCCTTTCCGTTGCCGAATTCGTAAATATGGAAAAATTTTGCTGAACCAAAATGGCTGTCATTCAAATTTTTTCTGTCATCCGTACTAAACGCAACTGTAAATGATATCTTTCTAAAATTCAGTACAGTTCCTGTCTCATTTCTCCCATTATGCATAAGTCTTTTGCGGTATTTTCTCTCTAAATGGAAGCCAGAGTTTTCTATCTCTTTTATTATATCTTCTATACCCCTATCGGAGAGATTCCACATGGGCCAGTCGGATTTGTTGTGTTTCGGATAAACAGAGAGAATCCCTCCGGTTTTCAATACCCTGTGTATTTCGCCGTACAAATTCTTTCTCTCATTTTCATCCATGTAGTGAAGCACATCATAAAGCAGGGCGGCATCGATGGAGTTATTATCCAGGTTTAATCTCTGGCTTGCAGGTATTTGGAATATATTGCCCAATCCTCTGGATTCTGCTTCGTTCAGCAAAGCCTCAATAGCATTTCCATCTTTATCAGCAACATATACCCTTCCTTCGCCACCAACCGCTTTTGCAGCAGGTATTGCATAAGCCCCATCCCCACATCCGAAATCGAGAATATTCTGCTTTTCTTTGATTCCTATCTCCCTCAAAAACTCCTCTCCACCATATGCGAGCCACTTTTCAGAATCGCTTTCCATTGCGTCCGTCCCTCTGATTTTATCACAGTTTTTTTTCTATAACTTTGCCAAGCCTCTTTATGCCCTCTGTTATTTCCTCATCTGAAGGATTTGAAAAATTCAGACGCATTGCATTTGAGCCGCCGCCGTCAACATAAAACGCTCTTCCATGAACATATGCCACTTTTTCCTTGATCGCATCTTTGAACATTTCTTTTGTATCTATGTGCTCGGGCAAAGTTGCCCACAGAAACATGCCGCCGTGGGGGTGCGTCCATTTGCATCCCTCCGGAAAATATTCTTCAAGGGCCTCAAGCATCAAATCCCTCTTTCTTTTGTACATTTTAATTATGCGGGGGATATGCCTGTCCATGTATCCCTCTTTTATGAAGCGGTAGGCAATTGATTGTGTAAAGGTGGGGGTGCACAAATCTATTGACTGTTTTGCAATGACCATCTTTTTTGTCACTTCTTCAGGGGCTATGGCATATGCAAGTCTGAAGCCAGGTGAAAGAATTTTAGAGAATGTGCCAAGATAGACAACATTTTCATCATATGCTTTTAGCGGTTTCAGCGGCTTTCCGTCGAAACGGAGTTTGCCATATGGGTCATCTTCAACAAGAAGGAGGTTGTTTTCCTCTGCAATCTCCACAATCCTCTTTCTTCTTTCTTCAGACATAACCACTCCTGCGGGATTCTGGAAGGTAGGGATGGTGTAAATCATCTTTAGATTTTTTCCTTCTTTCCTGCTCTCCTTTATCTTTTCCTCAAGTTTATCTACATCCATTCCGTCATCGTCAAGGGGAACGCCTATCATATCTGCCCCGTAAGAGCGGAATGCGTTTATTCCCCCGAGATAAGTCGGCGAGCCCAGAAATATAGTATCTCCTTCATTTAAAAATACACGTCCTAGCAGGTCAAGTGCCTGTTGCGAGCCAACAGTGATGATAACGTTATCTATATCTGCCTTGATATCGTCCTTGCGCGCCATGGATATGATTTCTTCTATCAGCTTTTTTCTTCCGGGGGTTGTGCCGTACTGAAGTGCAATATCTCCCTCTTCATCGAGAACGTCATTAACAATTTTTTTGATGTCTCCCACTGGAAATGCGCCTGTATTTGGCAGGCCACCGCCAAATGAAATAACGCCCGGCTGCTGGGAAACCTCGAGCAGTTCCCTTATTTCGGAAGATTTCATCTTCCTTACATTCTCAGAATATAATTCTTGGATATCCATCGCATGGTATATGCAGCTATTCCTTAAATTTATTTCCTGACTATTGACAGCATGTAACACTAACTTCCGGCTACCATAATCTGGTAAAATCCATAATCTGGTAGTTGTCTATGTGCTCTGTTTCAGAGCCGTAACTTATTTCGCCTCTAACATGCACATGGTACCTCCAGTAGTTGAACAATCCTATTGAGAACTGGTGAATTATGTTCGTGGCATCTGCCGTGATATCTGCTCTTATCGTTCTATATTCAATGCCGAAATGAAATGAAGCAGGTATTTTCCAGCCGTCGTTGTAAGTGTAGTTCGACATTGAAAACTGCACTTTTTCCGGCGGAATATTCACATATCCTCCGTTATCCTTATTCAAAACAACCATGAGATACTGTTTCCACGGATATTCGATTATATTTGTCCATATAATGTTCATTGAGTTGCTGGCAAATTTTCCCCAGTACCATCCCTTTACATACGGTAAAATGCCGTTCCATGCATGCTCCTGGTATCCAGTGCCGTTAACATGCATTGTTTTGTTGAGAACCTGAATGACTCCGCTGACATATGCTTTTGGCTGTATTACCCCCCACCACCACATGTTTAGAATTTTCGATTTCCATCCCTGCGTGGTGCTTGCAAATTTAAGGTTTATGCTCGCTCCGTCCATTTTTGTTGAAAGATTGAACACCCAGTTTCCTTTATTGTCGATAAATCCTGCTATGACCTTGCTGCCGGAGATAAAGACAAGAGGTTTTTCCTTTGATGCGTTTAATTCCGACGGCAGGAGGTACTCCTGGGAATGGAAGATTAATTTTCCGTCGTCATAAACGTTCAGCATCACTGCAACTGTTCCAGCACCTTTTATAGATGCCAGGTCTATGTGAAATTCAATGCTGTAGTTGTTGTCAAATACTGCATCAAAATACCACCATTCGAGCGGATGCAAAAAATCGGTCCCTTTGTAGCATGCATCCCCGAACGTTATATTCTCTGCATTAAGGCCATTGTAGTCATCCGGCAGGGCAGAGGCGCAGGAGTTGCATTCATTCTCTGTGCATTTAAAATTTGTATGAACGGACGGGGCATAGGAAGGTACTGCAGAGCACAGTAACAAAAACACAAGAACGGTCGCTACCATCATGTGCTTGCCCATAGTGTTGTAATTGGCAGGGAATCATAAAATTTTTGTTTCTCACTAACTTAACCAGTATCTCGGGATTATGTTGAAAACAGTCATTTCCACCTCGTTTCCGTCCTCATTCGTTTCCCCATGGGCAACTGCTCTTATATTGTGTTTAAAGAATGCAATATTCCCATACTCATACTCATATGGGTTTTCTTCATCCGTTCCCCTGTATTCTCCGTCAAAGTAGAAATCCACCCTCCTGATTTTTTCGCCGGATGTTATCTCAACTCCTACACGAATTCTCCCGAATACTATGGTGTGGTAGCTGTTCAGCTCCATTATCTTTCTGTCACCAAAATAGATGGCTCCTCTCTCGGGTTTTACAATTCTTGTGAATATATTCACATCTTTATCGGCGACGCCTGAAAGAGTTGCGATGGCAAGTTTGCAAACCTTGGCGAGATAACTCATGTTCACATGCTCTATCGTATCCTGGGGGGAATGATAATACGGGTTGAATTCGTATTCAAGGAAGAACACCCCTTCATAACCATAATTGAGAAATGACTGATGGTCGCTTCCGGCAAAATCTCTCTGCCTCAATATTTTCAAACCTATGTGGTTGCCATAATTATCAATCATATTTTGTGCCATGTCCGTAATCCATGTTGACTCGCCGTTCGTGGACAGCCGTATCGTACTTCCGCCTTCCCTGCTGACTGCATGCCCTACGCCGTCAAGCTGTATATCCGCCAGTATTTTTTCCCCTTTCATATATGCCTCTCTTGCGTACACGCTGCTGCCGTAAAGCCCATTCTCCTCGCCCGAGAATGCAATTAATTTTATCGTGTGCCTGAATGTGTGGTTGCTGAGCACCTTTGCAGCCATGAGGAGGCATGACGTGCCGGAGCCGTCATCATCTGCACCAGGCGAGACATCCACGCTGTCATAATGTGCAGACAATATAACGGTGAAGTTTGTTTCTCCAGGTATTGTTGCAATAACATTTTTACCTTCCAGCCCCTTCATTCTCCATTCGTGGTATGTGGTGTTGAGCCCGTATCTTATAAACTCGTTGTAAATGAACTCGCCAACTGCATTGCATTCCTCGCTTCCGGTGGGATGGGGCCCGAAATCCTGTATTGTTTTGTCATAATGGTAAAGTTCTTCTTCGCTCACTCCGTTGATAAGCTCCAGTATCTTATCATTTGAACCTCCGCTTACGTTGTAAGAATGCAGATAAGGAATGACGAGCATGATTAAAATTACAAACACGATTTTTTTCATTGATTGTTAAAAAATTATCGTATTTATATTTTGGCGATTAGAAAAGCATTTTAATCTCTGTCAGTTGCATGAAAGGCAAATGACAGATGCTTTGATTTACATAATCGAACTTGCAGCAGGTATTCTATTTTTAGTTAAGGGGAGCGACATTTTCATTGATGGAGCTGCGGGAGTTGCAAAAAAATTGGGTGTTTCCGAGCATATGATAGGTCTGACCCTGGTGGCATTTGCGACGTCCCTGCCAGAGCTTGCTGTTTCCTCCATCGCCTCTTTCAACAATGCAGAGGGGATAGCGATAGGAAATGTTATCGGCTCTAATGTGGCGAACATATGCCTTGTTCTCGGCATTGCTGCTTTGATAATGAATCTCAAAACAACAAAAGAGACCAGAAGGGATGCGATTTTCATGACAGCAGTGGCATTTTTGCTTTTTGCCGTCATTGCATTTGATGGGGTGGTGAATAGATATGACGCTGCCATATTTCTGATTATATATGCACTTTTTATTTTCTACCTGTACCGCACCCACAAAGAGAATGTGGAAATAGAGGTGGAGAAGGGCAGTTATGTTAAAGATATCGTTTTGGTCATTCTCGGCGCAGCGGGCGTTATGCTTGGCGCTCATTTTCTGGTGGAATCTGGCGTCGGGATAGCAGAGCTTTTGGGCATATCTGACCTTGTCATAGGGCTTACGATGGTCGCTCTCGGCACGTCCCTCCCCGAGCTTGCGAGCTCTGTGGCTGCTGCACTGAAGAAAAAGCATGGAATTGCAGTTGGCAATGTCGTTGGAAGCAATATCATAAACATTTTGCTTGTGCTTGGAGTGGCTGGTCTTATAAACCCCATAAGGGCGGGAGATGTCATGCATTTCACCATGCCGTTTTTGCTGCTTGTTTCTGTGATAGCGGCAATTTTCGCAAGCAGGAAAATCGGAAAGAAGGAGGGCATGTTTTTGCTTGCTCTTTATGCACTTTTCGTAATCATTTTATTTTTGTAAGGGCTATAAAATATTTATTTGTGAACGAAAGCTTGCATTTTACAGCCATTTTTCTCAAAAAAATTTAAGTATTGTATGCTAATTACCCCCCGATAACCATGAGCGAGATGGCTGAAGAACAGCAGCAGGTCTTCGAACCTCCGGAGTCATTTGTGAAAAATGCCTGGATAAAGGACGAGAGCGTGTATAAAGAGGGGGAGGATTACAGATCCTTCTGGGCGAAGAGGGCGGAGGAGATGATTGACTGGTATGAGAAGTGGGATGAGACGCTAGTTGAAGACCCTCCTTATTATAAATGGTTTGTTGGCGGAAAGTTAAATGCTTCCTATAACTGCCTTGACCGATGGATAGAGAAGGGAAAAGGAGACAAACTTGCTTACATATGGGAAGGAGAAGACGGGCAGGTAAGGAAGTTCACATACAAGGAGCTTCATAAGGAAGTTAATAAATTTGCAAATGTTTTGAAAAATCTGGGAGTGAAAAAGGGAGATGTTGTTTCCATATATCTCCCCATGGTGCCGGAGCTTCCGATAGCAATGCTTGCATGCGCACGCATAGGCGCTCCACACTCGGTCGTTTTTGCAGGTTTCAGTGCAGATTCATTGAGAGACAGAATGACAGATGCAGGGGCAAAATATGTTATAACATGCGACGGCTATTTCAGGAGAGGCAAGCTCATAGACCACAAGACGAAGACAGATGAAGGAATAGAAGGTATGGATGTGAAGAGCATAGTGGTCAGGCGAGGAGGAAATGATGTTAACATGAAGGAGGGCAGGGACTACTGGTGGCATGAACTCATGGAAAAAGCAGATGAAACATGCGAGCCGGAAGTCATGGATGCCGAGGATTTGCTTTTCCTTATGTACACCTCGGGCACAACAGGCAAGCCGAAGGGAGTTATGCATACAACAGGCGGTTATCTTGTTGGCGCTGCTACCACAATGAAGTGGGTCTTTGATGTTAAAGACGATGATGTTTACTGGTGCACCGCAGATGTTGGCTGGATAACGGGCCACAGCTACATCGTTTATGGGCCGCTTGCTCTTGGCGTTACAAGCATAATGTATGAAGGCACTCCCGACTATCCAAAGCCGGACAGATGGTGGGAAATAATTGAGAAATACAAGGTGAGCATTCTTTATACTGCACCGACAGCAATAAGGATGTGCATGAAGAAAGGCGATGAGTGGGTTAACATGCACGATTTGAGTTCCCTGCGCCTGCTCGGAAGCGTTGGAGAGCCGATCAATCCTGAGGCATGGCTCTGGTATTACAGGGTTGTCGGAAAGGAGAGATGCCCCATTGTTGATACATGGTGGATGACAGAGACAGGAATGCACATCATAACACCTCTGCCGGGCGTGACAAAACTCAAGCCAGGCTCAGCCACTTTTCCGTTTCCAGGAATAAAGGCGGAAGTGAGAGATGAGAACGGAGTTGTTCCTCCGGGGCAGAAAGGGGAGCTTGTGATAACAACACCATGGCCGGCGATGCTTCGCGGTCTGTACCATGCTCACGACAAGTATGTGGAAGAGTACTGGTCAAAGTACGGGCTGGGAAAGTTTTACACAGGAGATGGTGCCATTATAGATGAGGACGGCTATTTCTGGTTGCTCGGAAGAGTTGGAGACGTGCTTAATGTTGCAGGCCATAGGCTCGGGACGGCGGAGGTGGAAAGCGCCCTTGTTGATCATCCCTCTGTGGCAGAAGCTGCAGTCGTTGGCGTTCCACATGAGATAAAGGGACAGGTTCCGTTTGCATATGTGGTGTTGAGGCAGGGTTATTCTCCGTCAGACGAGCTGAAGAAGGAACTCATAGGGCATGTGTCAAAGTTGATAGGGCCTACAGCAAGACCGAGCGATATTCTGTTTGTCGATGACCTGCCAAAGACAAGAAGCGGAAAGATAATGAGGCGCATACTCAAAAAGCTGGCATCAGGCGAGGAGCAAATAGGAGATACTACCACACTGCAGAATCCCGAAATAGTCGACGAAATCCACAGGGAGTTGAAAGACTACCTCAACAAATAAGCAATGGCATATTCTGCCATCCTCATTCCATTCTTTTTAGCAGATGGAAATAAAAATGGTTTTACCGTTATGCAAACTTTTCATATTTTCTCCTTCATTCTTTTGTTTGCCGTAAATTCATGGCTTCAGAAACGAAAAATATAGATATACCTATCCCTATAACACTTTATGGACTTCACTACGCTTACAATACTTGCGATACTCTCGTTCATCCTGGCATGGTTCGGTATAATGATTTTTACCACCAATCCAAAGGAGGAAGAGGAGGTAGCAACGGTAGCTAATGCAAATGGGCAGGCGAAAGTTGAAGCACCCGTAACTCCCGAAATACATGTGATAAATGAGGATAGCGGAATCAAAAAAGTCGCAAAGATAGCAGAGACGGCAGGAAATAATTCTGGAGCAGCCACCAGTTTGATGGCAGATATAAACATTTATCGTGAGCTTGTGGAAAAGTACAGCAACACCATAGCGCAACTCAGGCAGAAAATAGATATGCTGGAAAATCCAAAGAGCAGTTCTGGCATTCCAAATGACAAGCTTATTGACTGGATTACTGAATTGAGAAACGAAAACAAATATCTGAAGGCGCAGCTCAGCAAATTGGAAGGAGATAATATGGCATATGAAAATAGCGATTTTTCTTCTGAGAAGGAAGCTAGCTTGAAGTATGAAAATATGAAGCTGCGAGAGAAGCTTGATGAGCATGTGGAGAAGGTAGCGAAATTAGAGAAGGAAGTCGAGGAGCTTAAAAGCGGATTGAATTATTATCGGGATATAGTCAATAAATTGCAGGGAAGTTATACTGTCATCAACAAATATAATTACAGAACTTGCATAAGGGATCCTGACACGGGCGAATTCCAGTACGAGCTCGTGAAATTCCCTCTGGATTTTGACCCGTTCAATCCGACGTACATAACAAAGGACGGCATGGAAATATACGAGCGTTTTGGCATAAAAATACCGACAAAACTCGGAGACATTGTGAGAGAAGAGTTCAGAAAGAGTGCGGAATACTGGGAGGAGGACACAGGCGTTGACTGGAAGCTTGGCAGATAATTGTTTGTTATGGAAAACTGGACGGAAAAGTACAGGCCAAAAAGTTTAGACAGCATAGTGGGCAACAGGATAGCTGTACAGAAATTAAAAAAGTGGGGGGAGGAATGGAGGGCTGGCAGCCCTGCCAAAAAAGCAGTTGTTCTTTCGGGAAAGGCAGGAATAGGGAAAACTTCTTCTGCCTATGCCCTTGCAAATGATTTTGGCTGGCAGGTTGTGGAATTAAATGCATCTGATACAAGGAGTGGGGATATTATACGGAGAATAGCTCTTTCAGGTGCGGTTAATGAAACATTTACAGGGCTTGGGGAATATTCGCCGTCCACTTCCGGCGGCAGGAAATTGATCGTGCTGGATGAGGCTGACAATCTTTACGAGAGGGATGCTCGTGGAGGCAGTCCTGATAAGGGGGGAAAGAGGGCGATAATCGAGATGATAGAACAGACGAAGCAGCCGATAGTTTTGATAGTGAATGATTATTACCAGCTTGTGAAAGGGGGCGGGAATGCTCTGAAGGCGATGTGCGAGCATATAAAGTTCGGGGCTGTGGGGGAGGAGATGGTACCCCTGCTGAAGAGCATTTGCAGGAACGAGGGGATTGAAGTTGCCGATGCAGTTGTGAGATACATAGCATCCCATTCGGAGGGAGATGTGAGGGGGGCAATAAACGACCTTCAGACTGTTTGCCAGGGGAAAAAAAGGGTCGGGATGGAGGCAGTTTCATCTCTCGGCTATCGAAACAAGGAAAAGGAAATATTCAGCGGGATAAGGGAGATATTCAGGGCAAGGGATTTCAAAACTGCAGAGAGGGCAGCTAGCAGCATAAACGAGCCGCCAGACTACCTCATACTGTGGATGGATGAAAATTTGCCCATAGAATATAAAAGTGCGATGGACGTTGACAGGGCATACCATTTTCTTTCAATGGCAGACGTTTTTCTCGGCAGGACGAGAAGGCGCCAGCACTACGGCCTGTGGAGCTACGCAAGGAATTTGATGTTTGGCGGAGTTGCAATATCAAAAAGTCACAATTATAGGAGCTATAGCCGGTATTCCTTTCCGTCATGGCTCAGGAAGATGGGAGCAAGCAAGTCCGCGAGAGTGAACCGTAAGGAAGTTGAAAGAAAGATAGGCAGATATACCCACATGTCAGGGCGTAAAAGCAGAGAGATAATCAGCTCAATAAGCGGTATTTTCAATGCAAACACCAGAATAGCGGTTGAGATGGCAGGCAAATTGGGTTTGACCGAAGATGAACTTGCATTGCTCGTTGGAAAAACCAGAGCAAAAAAAATAACAGATATAATAAAAAAGGGCGAGGAAGCGGCGGGGGAGGAAGCAAGGCAGCAGAGCATTTTCGATTTTCTGGGGCAGAAAAATATATAGCAATTGCTTCAATAATGTTGTGGTGAAGATGGTTACAAAGGAGCAGGCTGAGAAAAGGATAGAGGAGTTGAGGAAGCTTATAAGACATCATAATTACCTCTATTATGTTTTGAATAAGCCGGAGATATCAGATGCTCAATATGATAAACTCATGAATGAGTTAAAGGAACTGGAGAGCAAATTTCCTGAATTAATCACGCCCGACTCGCCCACGCAGCGTGTCGGTGCCCCGCCTGCGGAACAGTTTGAGACCGTAAAACATGTCAGGCCGATGCTCAGCCTTGATACTGCCATGGAAAAGGAAGAGATAAAAAAATTTGACGAGCGCGTGAAAAGAGAGCTTGGTATCGACGATGTTGAATATGTTGCAGAGCCGAAGCTTGACGGTCTGTCCGTTGAACTTATTTATGAGCACGGAAAGCTTGTGATGGGCTCGACGAGGGGGGACGGCATAAATGGCGAGAATGTGACCGAGAACATAAAAACAATAAGGGCTGTTCCACTCGTTCTCAGGAGCGAGGAGATTCCTGTGCCAGATGTGCTTGCAGTGCGCGGTGAAGTGATAATGCACATTGATGATTTTGAGGAGTTGAACAAAAAGCTGATTGAAAAAGGAGAGCAGCCGATGGCAAATCCCCGGAATGGTGCCGCCGGCTCGCTCCGCCGCCTCGACCCCAGGGAGACAGCCGAGCGCCCGCTCGACATATTTTTTTACGAGATAATGGACATTAGGGGATATGATGGCATCAACACTCAATGGAAAGCCCTTCAGTCGCTGAAGAAATGGGGGCTGAAAGTTAATCCATTGGTGAGAAAATGCAGAGAGATAGAGGAGGCTATTGAATACCATGAAGAGATGGCCGAGAAAAGGGACAGACTTTCGTACGAGATAGACGGCATTGTTATCAAGGTCAATAGATTTGATTATCAGGAAAAACTCGGTGTGAAAAGCCGTTCGCCCAGATGGGCCATTGCATACAAATTTCCGCCAAGGGAAGAAGTGACCGAAATAGTGGACATAGTTGTGCAGGTTGGGCGCACGGGCACGCTCACACCTGTTGCACTTCTTAAGCCAGTTGATGTGAAGGGAGTGACTGTTTCGAGAGCAACTCTTCATAATCAGGATTTCATAGACCAGATGGATATTCGAATTGGCGACACCGTCAAAGTTGCAAGGGCAGGCGACGTTATTCCAGAGGTTGTTGCAGTGCTGAAAGAAAAAAGAACCGGCAGGGAGAAAAAATTTCACATTCCCGACAAATGTCCTGTTTGTGGCTCTGATGTTGTGAAAGACGGCGCATTCTACAGATGCACGGGCGGACTTTCATGCCCTGCTCAATTGAAGCGTGCAATAACTCATTTTGCTTCTAAGGGAGCAATGGATATAGAGGGGCTTGGCGGCAAGACTGTGGATATGATGGTTGACAGCGGATTGATAAAGGGGGTCAGCGACCTTTATTTTATCAAAAAGGAAGATTTGCTGAAACTTCCACGCTTTGCAGAAAAATCGGCGGATAATTTGCTAAATGCCATTGAGGAAAGCAAAAACCGTTCGCTGGCGAGATTCATCTATGCTCTGGGCATTCCGAATGTTGGAGAGCATGTAGCACGCCTGCTGGCAAAGAAATTCGGTTCTCTCGAAAATCTTATGAAGGCAAGCAGGGAAGATTTGCTTTCAATATATGAGATAGGGCCTGAAATAGCGGAAAACGTTGTGGCTTTCTTCAGGGAAAAGCATAACCTGGATGAAATCGAAAAAATGAGGCAGGCGGGCGTTAGGGCAACAACCGCAGTGGAGAAAAAAGAGGAAGGCGGGCCTCTGCAGGGAAAAACATTTGTTTTTACGGGCGCTTTGCAGAATTTTTCGAGAGATGAAGCGAAGGCAATTGTTGAGGAGTTGGGGGGCAGAGCATCTTCAAGCGTTAGCAAAAGTACTGATTATGTAGTTGTTGGCAAAAATCCCGGCTCGAAGTACGAAAAGGCAAAGAAGCTGGAAGTAAAAATAATCACAGAGGAAGAATTTATGGAGATGGTTGGGAAGTGAGAAGATCTCTGCATCTTTATAATTTGGGGATACGGATGGGAAATTCCTTCACGTAGATTCTCAATAAACAAATTTTAAAACTTCCAGAGGTTTATTACT
>JAGGSL010000018.1 GCA_021159125.1 Thermoplasmata archaeon | reverse complement strand
TTCCATTACCGCATCCAAGACGACGTCATATATTTCCCCCGTTTTTTCATTCACTTTGATGTATTTTTCATTCTGGAGTAAATAGTTTTTCAACTCTTTTATCTTTTTGATTAATACATCCACATCATCTTTAATTGAGTAGTCCTCTTCATTGAGAAATAAAAATAGAAGAAATCTCCTAAAATCAAAATCAGTGTCATATTCGCAACATTCTTTAAAAATTCTTTTTTCGTCCAAAAAAAGTTTTTTTTGTTTTATTAAATCTTTCGGAGAAACATCTGCCCTATAACTTTCACCAACATTTGCAGCTCTTTTTATCGCACTTTTAGTAGCAAGATTACTTATAGCTTCCTCAAATTCCATATTTTCCCCCATTACTAATACGTCGTCGTCTTATAAACATTTTCGGAATGATAAAAATACAACACGAATCTACTAAACATGAATTCGGTCTAATCCTGCCCAGCCACCACACGAAGTCATGTCTAAAATTTTATTCCCCAATGGAATGCGATGCAGCCTCTACATTGCATGAGTTTGGATGGCTCCTGCACCATTCCTCGCATTTCTCCGCCCAGCGCCTTTCCTTATATCTCAGCCCGCATATCTCGCATTGAAAAATTCCGTCAGTTTCCTTAACCATGCTATTTTCATAAAAACAGTGTATAAAAACGTTCCATAATATCAAAAACATTTTAACAAACATTTTAATAAGGGCATACAATTATAATGTTGAGAGGTGAAAAAAATGAAGAGAATTTATGCGTTAATGGCTGTTGGCGTGATTGCAATGCTTTTCGCAGCATCATCGCTTCCTGCAATGGCTTCCAGGAGTGATGAAAAAGAAAAGGTGGAATGCAGCGTTTCCACAATTTTTGGCACAGAAATGGAAAAGAAGACTCTTTCATACGAAGATGCAAACGAGATGGAGAGTAAAATTGCACAGATTATTAATGAAGGTGCTCAATCAGCCAACATATCGAAAGTGATAGAGCGGGTCATTGAGGTGCTCAGGGATTACGGCATATTCCCTGAAAATCATGGATTCATATTCGGCAAAACATGGGGATGGGGCGTGTTCAATTATATCATAAGCTACGGGCGCGGAGAAATATTCATCCCTCTGAAATCTGATAGAAGCTTTTTCAGGATGATGCTGCGGCCGATTCTATTCAAATACAATTTCGGCGTCACAATAGCAAAATTTGGAACAAATTATATGTGGGACAGCAGAAACACCGTCGGCAACATAGGATGGATGCTGGGACGACAGAGAGGGTTCACTGTTGGCTTTATAGGTCTGCATATCAGAATTCCGCACCCGCTTAATCCTGATAGCCACATATTCATAGGCACGACTCTGATAATCAACGGAAATGATCTGATGTTCTGATTTCCCGGCGCTACATAAAGCCGTGCTGCATCCGATGCCTTGCAATAGAAGTTATCCTATGTAGGTCAAGTCCTCGGAGGTGTCTCTTTCCCCTGCGCTTTTCTCCAGACTCTTGATGTGCTTTGTTATTCTCCTTATCTCCTCTGCCTTCTCTTCCAACTTTGAAAAGCTTATTTTTATTCCAAGGATGCTGGTAAGCCTTTTCAGAACTTCCCTCGCGCTGTTCGGGTCAACCATATAGCCAGATGTCTCTCCCATCAGGCATACCCCCTTCATGCCGCGCATAACGCCGATGCCAAGCAGCAGGCCGGAAGCGCCGACGATGCCACCCCCTCCTTCATCCTTGAAGAGTATATCGTATTTCTTGAGTTTTTTGGTAAGCGTTTTATGGGTCGCTGCTCCTGTCACACGGGGCTTTTCCACTTCCACCCCGACACCGTACCCTCCAAGAGTGTATATCATTTTTGTACCATATTTTTCCACAACATCAAGTATTGCCTGCGTCAGTATATACTGTCCCCTTGTAGAAAGACCCTGGTAGTCGCCAGTAAGTATAATTAAATCAACATCCCCTTTCCAGTAATAGAGCTCATTCTTGACAAGATGTATTATGCCGTCGTTATCAATGAATACCTGAGGGGGAAAATCCGTGGAATAAATTTCTGCAAATTTCTTCGCTTTTATCTCATCTATGAGATGCTCTGCCGCAAGCTTCCCGACGTTGCCAACTCCGGGCAGACCTTCTATCAATATCGGGTCAGTAAGCTCAGGT
This sequence comes from Thermoplasmata archaeon, assembly GCA_021159125.1. Taxonomy (GTDB): domain Archaea; phylum Thermoplasmatota; class E2; order UBA202; family DSCA01; genus VBQP01. Next base: position 18,956 of record JAGGSL010000018.1, on the reverse strand, counting down.
TTTTCTTTATAAACGACGGTCGCCTCATCTATTCTCAAACTTTTTCTTGCCATACTTCTCCTCCTTCTTCAACTTTCTTCTATATTCTCCATACGGATCCTGAGGGGAAAACCTAGCAGGTCCCACTCCGCGCGTCTTGCGCCCACATGATGGGCAGTGCTCCTCCAAAGTATAAATTTTACAGGACTCACAGTACCTCATTTTATTTTCCTTTTAAAAGTTCCAGTGCCGCCGTGCTTTTTTATATATTCCACACCTTTTTCAGCACACTCTTTAAGCTCCTTTTCTGCGGTTTTATAATCAGGGGCAGTAACATCTATCCTGTATATCGGAGCAGACACATACTTTACGGTTACAGTTACCTCTTCATCTTTCTTTTCTATTTTTTTGAGTGCTTCCCTTATGTGTTCCACACCGTTTCTTTCGGGCGAAAATATCTCCACATAACCTGTTATGGTAACAAATGGAATGATGATGTTTTCTCTTGCCACTTCCATGAAGGCATCTATCCATTCTCCGCTGAATCCGTCTTTCTTCAGCGCATCATTATCATATGCAACTTCCTCGAAGGCTTCGTAGAGCGAACCGTATTTTTTAATGAGTTCTTTTCCAAATTCCTCGAAGCATTCGTCAGAGCTTTTTCCTATTTTATCTGCAACCATCTGGAATAATTTGCCCGCCTTTTTCTCATTTTTCCACTGCTGGACTTTCTCCCTTCTCTGGTGCTCGTTCACCCTCTTCAGAGATAAATCAATGTATCCTTTTGAAGAATCAACATCCATTACCTTGCATACGATTTTCTGCCCCTCCTTTACATGGTTCCTTATGTTCTTTACCCAACCTGGAGCGACTTCCTTTATATGGATAAATCCTTCTGTATCTGGATATTCTTCAAGTTTTACAAATGCCCCAAAACCCTTCGCTTTAACAACCGTACAGACAACCAATTCTCCTTTGTCCGGGATATTTTTCACAGGCATTTTTTATTCCAACTCTTCCACTATTTCTCCCTTTATTTTAGCAATCCCTCCGGTCGGCTCGGCCAGAATGCTTCCGCACACCTGGCACGCCACGGGGGTGCTTGCCTTCTTAAAAATAATCTGCTCATTATTGCAATCCTTACATTTAACCCTAACAAATTTTCCCACAGCCTCACCTCTTGAACTCAAATTTCTTTGCCCTTATGCATTTCTTCTGGTGGGCTTTTCCGCATTCCTGGCACCTGTATCTCAAATAAACCCTTTTCGTGGGCTTTTCCCTTCCTTCAGGTTTCGGCCTTGGATAACCCCTATAACCAGCTGTGACACGGCGAAAACGTCTCTGCCCCTGTTTCAACTCAGATGCCTTCTTTTTCTTGACTTTCTCAATTGTATGGGGAGTATGCTTCTCGCACGAAGGACAGTATGTCATTACAGTAGATGGTCTTATCATCGAGTTTGTAATAACATGTTATATATAAAAATGGTGGTGGTCGTAACAGCACCCATGCATTGCATTATTTAACCATGCCCGGCACTTCGCACCAAACGGCAACTACCTCCAGACAGAATCAACATCAAGCCCGAAATCATTCTCTTTTTTCTTTTTATCCTTCTTTTTCACGCTTTTCAGCAAAAGTTCTATTTTCTCCTCGAAATCCTTGTTCTTCTTGAATATCACGAAGTCTCCCCTCATCTGCTCGAGCAATTTCTTTGCCACATCCTGCTTTCTCTTTACGGGCACAAGTCCGGACGGATAATCAAATTCCATGAGCTTGTCGCATATATCCTCCATCTGATTCAGAACCATCTCCACATCATCCACCTTTCCGTTTTTCATAAAATTAATGCCCATCCGCCTCAATTCCCCCATCACATCTCCAAGGCCAAGGAGGTAAGAGGTATAGGTAACGCCAATATCCTCAGGGCTTGGCAAACCCTCGTCTTTGCAAATCGCCAGAAATATGTTTGCCTCGGCCAGTTCCTGCGACGCATTTTCCATATAGCCAGAGGTGAGCAAATCGGGATGTTCTTTTATTTTTTCCTTCAAATCCCTGTTTATTTTTATTGCTTCGGCTGCCATCTCAATAGCGACATCCATTTCTCCGTTGTGGATATTTCTTATGCATTTCCTGCTTGTCCTTATTATATCGCGGCATTTTTTAAGCGCAAATTCTCTCAGATTATCTTTCTCGTTCAGCATCTTCTCTATCTTGCTGGACACCTCATCAAGATTTTTCATGGGAAAATAATATCTGGAGATATTATAAAGTTGCCTATCTCTTTTTGAAATAAATTAAAAATTTTGTTCCTCCCTCATCTCCATCTTTTACTTCTACTTCCCCCTCATATTTCTCCACAATTTTTTTCACCAGGTACAGTCCCAGCCCGCTCCCTTTGCTCTCCTTTCCCTTAACCTTCTTTTTGAATATCTCTTCTTTCATATCGTCAGGTATTCCCACTCCATTGTCTTCTATGCATATCCCCGCCTCCCCATCTCTCTCCACCGGATAAATTTTTATTTCGGTTGCGCGAGAATGCTTTATCGAATTCTCTAACAAATTTGCTATCACCTCCTCCACAAGCATTCCTGCCTTTACCTTGATTTTTCCGTTGCATTCACATTTGATGGCAATGCCATTTTTCTCGGCTTCCATTACATACCCGTCCACAACTTTTTTTACAATTTTTTCAAGGTTGATTACCTTGACTCCTGTTTCCTCGCTTGCCTGATGAAGATATCTTATCTTTTCTATCAAATCGGTGCCTGCTCTTACTGCATCAAGTGCCTTTCCAAGAAACAAGCGCTCCTTTTCAGGAAGGTCATAATTTGACAGCAACTCAAGGTAACCCAAAATTATCTGGTTTTTGTTTCCAAGGTCATGGCGGAGCAGGGAATTGTAAAATTCTGCTTCTTCCTCTGCTTTTTTTCTTGCCGTTATGTCCTGAATTATTCCTTCTATGACGCCGTCCCCTTCCTCCCTTACAAACACTGCAGATTGTGTGGTAACTATTACTTTACCATCCTTCCTCCTTCCTTCCATCTCGTAATTTCTAACTTTTCCGCTTTTTCTGATTATCTGCAAAAATTTTTTTACTTCATTTTCCCGGGGATAAAGGTTCCAGGCATTTTCTATTTCTTCTGAGATTTCCTCAAGACTGCCGTAACCAAACATATTCAGAAATGAGTTGTTGGCCTCTAAAAATTCCCCATCGACAGTGATGCGGTATATGCCCTCAACGGCATTTTCAACAACCTGCCTGTATTTTCTCTCGCTCATATACAGGGCTTCCTCCGCCACTTTCCTCTCTGTTGTGTCGATAAAGGTCCCCAATACCGCCTCCTCCCCCATATATGTGACAGGCGTGCTCGTTACTTCTGCATATCTCACTCCGTTCTTTGCAACAAATCTTATTTCAAAATGATGGCGAAGGCCCATGGCAGTTTTTCCCTTTTTAAAAATCCGGGTATCTTCGGGATGGATAAAATTGATAAGAGGATGACCAACAACATCTTTCTCTTCATATCCCAAAACGCCCAGCATTTTATTGTTGGCATACTTTATAACATCGCCCTGCAAAATATAAATGCCAAAAGGAGTGTTTTTTATTAAATCATTTATTTCCTTTATATCAACATTTTCTTTTACAGGTACGAGAATTATAAGTGCGCCGCCGTCAATTTTAGATGGAAATATCTGCACCAGCTTTTTGTCATGCCTTCCATGGATATATGCTGTTTTTCCCTTCCATCCCTCGACAAATCTACCAAAATCCAATTCGCCTGCAAAAAGCATAGCTATATTTTTTATCTCGTCCCGTTTATATTCTGTAAGGGCTTCTGCGCCCCTGCTGAAAAATTTTATTTTTCCCTCACGGTCTGTGATTATAATCGCAACACCCGAATTATAAAATATATCCTCGATATAGGAAAGTCTCTCCTTCTCCTGCTCCAGTTTCTTTGCTTTTTCCTCTATTTCCTGGAACAGGCTGTTAAATGCTACAACATGATTCATGAGATCTCTGAACGGCTCTCTACCCATACCCCACTACATAAATACAAAAAAAGGTATAAAAATGTTTGTTGGAAAAAGGACAAAGAGTCTCTTATCTTCAACGCCCATGTAAATCCTCGACGCCCACAATTTTCCAGAGCTGCCCATGTGATAAATGATATCATGTGTCAAGCAAAAACATATAAATGATTATAAATTTAGATACCACGCATGGCAGATAAAAAAGAACCCCCCGGTAAACTGTCCGGACGTGATGAATATGGAGAGAGTGGAGAAGGTTTCGAATACAAATTCCATACCCCGGCCTATTTTACACTCTCTCAAAAAGTTAATTTCTAAAGATTTCAGGGAATCATTATTTTCTCTCCTGCTATGCACGATGGGAGACCTTATTACGGGAATAATAATGGGCATTTCAACATCCAGTTTGCAGATGCTTCCTGCCCTTATTGTTCTTATCCCCCCTGCCATAGGAATGAGAGGAAATATATTTGCCTCCCTTGGCTCGCGGCTGGGGACATCCCTTCATACAGGACAGCTTTCTCCGGATTTTAAAGGAAAAATACTGAAAGACAATGTAAACTCCTCGTTCATACTCACAATTTTGATGAGCATATATCTCGGCATCATTGCGGCATTCACGGCACATTTTCTTGGCATGGATGTGAATATCATCGATATGATTCTCATCTCACTTCTTGCAGGCGTCCTCTCAGCATTCTTTATGCTCGCACTGACAATAGCAACGGCATTCTTCAGCTACCGCCGCGGGTGGGATCCTGACAACGTGACGACACCCATAATAACCCTTGCTGGCGATATAATTACACTGCCTTTTCTTTTCCTTTCACTCCACCTGGTTATTGGAATGGGAGGAGAGGCGAAACTTGCCCTCTTTTACATATTTATTATCCTCGGAGTAATAAGCATATTCATTCCATTTTCTAAGCTTTCAAGTCAGTACCTCAAAAAAATTCTGATAGAAAGCACGCCTATCATGCTCATTGGAGGGTTGCTCGGCACGTTCTCCGGCTCGATTCTCGGCAACTCATTTGAAGGATTGATAGGTATAGCCGGCATTCTGACAATGATGCCTGCCTTTCTGGAGGACGGCGGGGCGATTGGCGGCATCCTGGCTGCAAAATTTTCATCGGCACTTCATATCGGCTCTTTGGAGTACAGCCTTACACCACCAAAAGAAGCGCGGAAAATGTTCCTGTCAATGCATCTGATAGGGCTTATTGTCTTCTCCCTCATAGGAATATTCGCATTTTTCATAAGCAAATCACTCAGCGTGGAAGTGCTGCCCCTTCACGAGATGATAGTCATTTCATTAATAGCAGGGGAAATATTGATATTTATAGTGAATTTCATGGCATACTACGCCTCGGTTATCTCGTTCAAGCACGGGATAGATCCGGATAACGTTACCATTCCGATTATCACGAGCATGATGGATATAATAGGCACGGGCTGCCTCATCCTCGTGCTGATTCTATTCGGTGTACTTTAATCGCTACTTCTTGCCGAGTATGCCGTCAAAAAAAGATTTTTTATCCTTGCTGTCCTCAACTTTTTCTGCTTTATTCTCCGCCAGCATCGGGATTTCGCTCTCCTCTATAATGGGTTTGTATTTTTTAAGGTCATCCAGCGCTTGTTCTATGCCCTCAACCTTGCTCACGGAATAGTACGATGTTTTCACCCTGCCTCCTTCCTTGGATATGACTTTCACAACATACCCGCCGGGCGTCTCATATACCACTTCCCTGTTTATGATTTTCCCGTATATCTGCTCTCCTGGCTCAATGGATTCCCCGTGCTTTTCTTCCTTGCCCTCTTCAAAAATTTCTTCCTCCTCTTCCTCTTTCTCTATGAGCCCCTCGTCAATAATTCTCTCTATTTCATGGAGGGATTCCTTCGCAGTTTTCTCCCAGCTCTTCTCCTTGAGCTCTTCGTCTGAATCACCAAAGGCATCATCTTCTAATGACTTCTTCTCATTATGCGAGAGATAAAATTCGGGGAGGACATACTCCTTTCCTTTTATTTTTTCCTTTTTTTCTTCGTCCGGCTCGGATAGAAGAATTTCGGAGTATTCGGTTTCCTGTGTTTCCTCTATTTCCTCATTTACCTCTTCTATTTCCTGATACAGATTGTCAAAGGCATAATTTTCTTCATGCTTTTTCCTTATTGGAATTCGGGGCAAACGCATTTAGGCACCAAATATAGATACACTTACACCTTAAAATGTTTTATGCTTGCCAAGCCAAGTAAAAGTGATGGCTATTTGTGCGTTCTGTCCAACTCGTCAAGTATTGCCTCTATTTCCTCATATGTTTCCTTTATGGAGCGGTTTGTATCTATGATGTGCCAGCCCTTCACCAGCTTCAGAGCTTTTTCCCTCACTTTCCTCAGCTCTTCCATGCTTTCGAACATTTCCTTTTCTTTCCTGCCCTGTATTCTTTTCAACGAATTTTCTGGCTCAACATCAAGGAAAAACATGTAGCATGATGTGGGCAAAAACGTTTCAAAAAATTTGTATAAAATTTTTGCAACAGGGAATGGCAGGTAAGCCACACCGACCAGATACCTGACCACTATGAATGTATCTGATTTTCCGTAATATTTTCTTATCGAGCGTATGACATCGAGAGCGTAATAAACGGATGCTTTCAGATGATTTTTCTTGCCCTTCCCGAGAAGTGCTTCCTTTGCTTTTCTCCCATATTTGTTGTCGCTTTCCGGATGGGAACGCATTATAACCTTCTCGCCCACCGCCTCATATCTTTCCATTATCTTTTTTGCCTGCGTATCCTTTCCGGCACCATCAAGTCCGTCAACAACTATGAAACGCATCTCAGCACCTCACGAAAGGATATAGTAAAGCAGGGCGGCTGAAAAAGAAACTGTCAGGTTGTCCAGACCTTTCGGGGTTATGCCCTCCACCAGAGTTGAAACAAATGAAATGGCAACAATTACGAATACGTTTACCCCAACACCATAATAATAAAGCGCTACCAATGAAACCAAGATTGTTACAATAAACATGCTTATCGAGCCTTCAATGCTTTTCTCGTCCCCCCAGATGTTATACTTTCTTTTGCCGAATTTTGTTCCGATAAGAGATGCAAAGCCATCGCCGTACGACATTGCGACAATGCCTATTGCTATGATTTCCGGTCTGTTGAAAAAAACATAGGCAAGCACGGTCCATGATATCGCGTAATAAACAAGGCCCATCCCATGGCCTGCTGCCGATGTCTCGCTGACTATTTTCAGAGGAGAATAAGGGCTTACGAGAAATGTGAGTAATATGAAAGGGGCCGCAGCAACAAAAGACATCACCCATGCATGCTCAAACAGTGGCAGGATGAAGAAAATGTTTCCGACCATTATGTGAAGAAATTTTCTGCTTATGAGGGGATGAGATTTAAGCACCTTTTCAGATAAAAAGAGAAGTATTGCAACGTATGCATACACCGCTATTACACCGGTAATATCTCCTGAAATCATCCAATAAGAAATATTTTTCGCTATATAATACTAAGCAAAGGCGCCTGCAAGAAATGCTATCAGCCCAATGAATATGCCCAGGAGGCTGATTTTTCTGCATTTGTTTAAAACTTCACTATCTGTTGTCAATATTATTAAAAAAGAAGTGTAGATAAGAATTGCATCTGTTACCAGAACTATTGAGAGATAAATTTTATCAAGATAATATGCGCTGTCTATGTTGAATAAAAAGGGGATGAAACTCAGCGCAACCGCAGCCAAATAAAACATTGCAGCAGTGATATTCGCCCCTTTCTTACCGACATATGTGGGAAATGATTTTGTTTTTCTTGCAGCATCACCCTCGAAGTCCATCACATCCTTCATTATCTCCCTTGCAACTCCCGAAAGAAAAGCTATGAACGCAATAAAGTAGATTATCAGAGGAATGGAAGAAGATACTGCGGTTGCGCCGAATACGAAAGGTATTGCCATTACAAAGGCAATGTAAAAGTTGCCAACAACCTTTATCTCTTTAAGTTTGACATCATATAAGGTTGCAACCACTGCATTTACAACCGCAATTGCGAAGCAGGTTGTATTTACCATGAAGCTGGCAGCCAACCCCGCAGGAAGGAAAATGAAGTAAATGTAAAGGGCTGCTGACGGTTTCAAATCCCCGCTCACCAGTGGACGGTCTTTCCTTTTATTTCTCCTGTCCACTTCAAGGTCAAAGTAATCGTTCAATGCAAAAGTTCCTGCTTCGAGAAAGAGAGCTGTGAGAAATGAAAAAAGAAATTTATACGCGGAAGGAAAGCCCTTGGCTGCTATAAGCGCACCGATAAGGATGGCTATGGCAATCATGAAACCGTGCTCAAGCCGTGTTAGCTGCCATAGTGCCCTGAGTTTTTTTGTGAGAGGAATGCCTTCGCTCATCATGATCATTCCGGTTCTATTTCGTAATACTTCTCCAGCAGGTCGATGGACATGGCTGTAATCTCTTCAATTTTCCCCGCTGCCTCTTTTATTGACTCCCGATCAGTGATATCCATTGCTCTTATATATAGAAGCACGCCGAGCTGCCAGGAGTAAAAAACCATTTCCGCCTGGCTTGCATCCGAATTCGCCTGCTGGATTTTTTTGATCGGGTTCAGCAGCAGAACAGATACGAAACTTGTGGCACTTGCAGAGCCGAAACCAAGACTGGCAAATATCGTGTCCCATTTATCTGGCGATATAGAAGGAGTGACGGATAGAGCCATTATAAGGAAAAATATTCCCACGCCGAAAAGTGCTCCTGAGAAAATATAAACGAGATATTTTGCTCTTTTGACCTCCTCGCACAGTTTTTTTATTTTTTTCTTCAGGAGAGGCATCTCCTCAACCAGTATGTTCATTATGGTATTGTTGAGATGCGAATTTGCCTCATCCCTGTCAAACATTTTATCAGCCATTGCTTAAGTATCATGCCAATACTATTTTTTGTTTTTTATTTTCTGCCAGAATCATTTATATTTGCCTGAAAGATAATGTCACATGCCCTATTACAGGTTTGATTCTGCCAGATTAAAGCTAAAAATAGGAAAGATCGTGTGCCTTGCCAGAACATACAAAAAACATGCAGAGGAAATGGAGTCAAAAATGCCCGAAGAGCCGATTCTTTTTCTAAAGCCTGCAACCTCCGTTATATTTGATCGCCAGTCAATCATCATTCCTGAGAGAACAAAAGAAGTGCATCATGAGGTTGAGCTCGGCGTTGTAATCGGGAAAAAAGGGAAAAATATTCTGGAGGAGAAAGCGGGGGATTATATCCTCGGCTACCTGCTTGCGCTCGATATCACTGCAAGGGATATACAGCAGAAAGCGAAATTGGAGGGACTTCCCTGGACAATAGCAAAAGGTTTTGATACTTTCTGCCCGATAAGCAATGCTGTTCCAAAAGAAATGGTTTCTGATGCCAATAACCTATCTCTTAACTTAAAAGTGAATGGCAGGATAAGGCAATCTTCCAATACCCGCAATATGATTTACCCAGTCGAGAAAATAGTTTCCTTTGTATCAAAAATAATGACTCTCGAGCGGGGCGATTTAATACTCACAGGAACACCGGAGGGTGTGGGCCCCATAAATTCCGGGGATGTGATAGAAGCAGAGCTTGGGGATATATGTTCGCTGAAAGTGGATGTTGCATGATGGAAGTTCGAACGTGAATTACTACGATTCTATGAGAATATATTTCACTTCCTCTGCATCTTTAACCAGTTCAAAAGTAATCGTGTATTTCCCTCCGCCCCTTATCACAAATCCCTGTTCTGGTTTGTCAATTACCCATATCCCGCTGTCATTTCTCCCTTTCCTGAATTTCATGCTTTCATCAAGCCATATAACTCTCTTGCTCATTCCCTCTATCTTATAAAAGATGCATGAACCGTTGCCTGTTAACCCATGTACTCTATCATCAGGGTCTACACCCAGGCCCAGATAGATGAGTTCGTCAGGTAAATCGAGTTCTATGCTCCTTTTATCGCCTCTATCATCATGCATGTCATAAATATCCCGGGCATCTCCACTTGCAATCATTGTTGAAATTTGAAATAGCATTTCACTACATTCCCTCTCAACCTGCTTCTCCGCCGCCACCTTCGCAGCATATTGAAGCCCTGTAAATGCAAGTCCTGCTATAATCCCCGCAACAACGATGCTTATCAACACCCTTATCGGGATAAAAGTCTGGCCCCTTTCATCTCCTTTCATATCTCCTCCATTTTGGAATGAAAAGAATGATAAGCGCAAAAGATGTTATTGCTGCTGCATCTCCGAATGCAGGGGTGGAATTTTTTTCATTAGCCATACTTCCATGCCATTCCTTTGAGGAGATATAAGCAGCGATAACAGTGAAATCAACGATTTTCTCATCCCCATCATAATAGCCGCCGGTTTTGTAGACTTTATAAAAATAGGCTCCGATATTCAATGCTGCTATCCCATCCGTCCAGTTTCCTGTTGGACGAACAGTCCATTCATACGTCTTTGACCATCCTGCCGGGACATCGTGATTACGTACATAATCCATGATTTTACTTGGCCCTTCAACTACTTCATATGATGCCGTATTTCCTGCTCTTTCCAATGAAACATACAAATGCTTGCAATCCACTTTTGACGTAACTCTGACCTTTACCTGGAATGGCTCATGAACTTTAAGTTTGGCATGAACGGTTGCATTCTGCCATTCTCCCCATTCTCCATTTTCATCCAAAGTTCTCGCCCATGCCTGCACCGTGCCGTATTCGCACTCGCCTGCATCTGATATGGGAATGATATCAATCATGAAAAGCATGCAAACCAACGATAGAAATATCACCTTCATATCTCACCTCTAATTTCCAACACTATCTGATTCTACAATACCATCCAGATCTCCAATAGGCAATCTGCCAGATGGAACAATGGCTAAACTCATTGTATCAAATTCAAAGTTTAACCTTCTGCACTGCCCTATTTCCGGGCTGTCTTCTGGATAGCACACCGTATCAAATACTATTTTTCTTTCCCGGGTATATGTCTGCCCGATATGACCAAACAGCGGGTCCGGATGGGTTTCATCGCTGCTGTCAATCACCTTAAAAGTATCCCAGTGCCCGTCAACATGTATGTACCATGAGTTTATTGTTACAATCCAAGGCGTCACAGGAGTCGGAAGCAACGGCAACCCTGTAGGGCCAAACAAACAGATATTTTTTACATCAAACCGCCAGTCCTCCTCCCTGGACGGGGGATTGTTAAAATCAAAATAATCCGGGTCTGTACTTATTGTTAAAGTCACATTTTCTTCCCATCCTTTTTTCAACTTCATCTGATTGCCAAACTGAATGTCTGTGAGCTGGGAAATGCTGTTTTTGTATTCATCAATGGCATCTTCATAATCCTGATAGCTTTTGAAAGCGCCGGTACTGTAACTTCTCAATTGCTCATCTATTTCTTCTCTTGCTACGCCAGCATAAGAAGCATTCAATTTTTTTTCTATTTCGTCCAAAAACCACTTCCTGATTTCAAGGATAACCTTTGCAGCAACGCTCTTATATTCGCCCCCCTCCATATAATATCCCTCATCCAGATATCTGCCCCTGTTATCCTCAAATTCCTTAACCACCAGATCTCTCTCCATATCTATCAAGGATAAGTTCACTGCAGTATTATTAAAATGGTCTGATATATTGCCATATTTATTACTGTCTTCCTTAATCATTTTGGTTATATTGTACAATGCAGCTACACACTCATCTGTCACCCACTTTATTTTATCATAGCCAGTTTCATCCCCATCTGCAACATTATTTTCCCACCTTATATGCGGAAAAGTCATATTTTCTCCAATACCTGCATCTTTACTGGTATCCGTATAATAATCTCTCCAGTTGGTGAAATAATTATTTACATATTTTCTCAATAAAAATTCCATATTGTCGTCCTCATGCCGTTTATGAGGAGGGTTTCCGAAAACTTTTTTGTGGCAAAATATGTCCTGTACATGCTCAGGGTAATCAGAAACAATTAAACTGAAATTAACCTCTTCAGTATAGTAGTGAGTTATATTATACGGAATCCAGTTGCACACTTCTATTGTATCATTTCCGACATGCTCTATATGGCATTCTTTATGCTCCCATATTTCCTTTCTTTCCCATTCCAGTTTCCACGTTTCTTTATAGCGAGGGACAGATAAGGGCAGTTCACCATCCAACAAAATATTTCCTTCAGGGACGCTTCTTACAAGATTCCATTTTCCACAGCTTACAGGCCCTTTCCACTCCCCCAAAAAGGAGTTCGAATATGACTCGTTGATTTTTGTTTTATTCATATATGTGGTAAAGCCAACACTGTATTCTTTGCGAATTTCATCTGATATTTTCTGGAGAATCGTAGAATTTGTTTTAGGCAGATATTTTTTAACAAAAATTTTCTGCAGAGCAGCATTGTCTGTATCCCCATGTCCTGTGGAAAGATGATATCTATAACCATTTCTGGTGAAGCTATATCCCATCCATCTGTCTTCTAACAGCATTTTTGGATTGGCACTTTCATTGAAGTAGTAATAGGTAACAGAGGTTTCGTTCAGTATATCCCTTGATAGATTATATACGGATGCATATCCTTTTTCCATATGTTGACTGCCTATAATACTGCCCAATTCTTTTTCGGCTTTTTTATCTGTCCCATTTCCAAATGTTCTGAATCTGTATTCCCTATAGTCTATGGGAAGGGAAAGCGTGCCCAGAATTTTATTTTTTATTTCATCTTCTGCATTATTACTGACATATCTGTCTGCATCGGTAATATTGCTTTTGGATATGAGGTCATTGATATTTAATGCAAGATGTACCAATTCCATGGGATCTACGCTATTGAAAACAGAATACTGTATGGCAATAAGCCCAACATTTGTCAGGTACTGAATCCATCTGTCATCCACAATATTTGAAATCCAGTTGTACTTGCCCGCATATTGAAGCAGGGCCCGTACTTCGGTGCATCCTTCCCCCATTACGGTAACCAGCCCCATAAGCGGGGAGATTCCATTTATACTGCTGTGATATGTTTCTGTTAACTCCATCAGCAACGGGAGGCGTGATGGGATGAGACAGCTAACATTTATTGAATGTAAAAAATTCTCACCTGATGATAAATTGCAAATCTCAATTTCCAAATTTTTTACAGATGCTTTCCAATAGGCAGGATAAACATTTTTATCTTCAGAAACCAAGCTTTTTACATATACTGCCCTCTCCAATTCCATTTCAATATCATCAAACTCTATATCTCTCCAGTCGTCAATAGCCCCATTATTTTCAGGGTCAAAAACATTGATAGCATAATCATTATCTTGATAAATATTATGAGTGAATGTTACATTTAGATATCTGTTAAAATTCACCCTTACCATATTACGCGCCCAGTTTTTGTTAAATTTCACACTCTCATCGAAGGTGTCGACAATCCCATTCTCGCCAACTATATCTTCATCTGGCCTGCCATCTCCATTTTCATCTGAGTAATCTTTCGCTGCCTCTGATGATAAATTTGAATAAGTAACGGGGCTTTCTCCAACTTTTTTTAACGCCTGAAGGCAGCTATAAGTCAAAGCACGTGAAATATCTGCTTCAGCGTACTTTATCAAATAATTTACTGATTCCGCTTTCAATGTAATTGGGATTTCTCTGGCATGCTCTCTTTCAAGACCTGTTATGATCCCTGATGTCACAGCGCTACCTACAAGTAAAAATACTCCCAGCACGGCAAACGGCACACGTCCTCTCCTATCTTCTATAAACTCCATTATACCTCCCATATTGATAACATTACTTTTGCCCTGCAAAAATTAATTTGCTGGAGTAACCAGTTAATGATTTCTGCTCTGATGTTTGTGAACTTATTAATATTGCTCGCCACATTTTCCACCATTGCCGTAACTCGCTTTTTTATAGTTTCATTCACGAAATTTTTTGCCTGTTCTTTAATGGATTCTTTGACTTCACTTATCAACTTCTTCATAGGTAAAGATGCATTGATGACTGGAAAAATCTGGCAAAAGCTATCTTTCATAAGTCGGGCAACCATCTCGCTAAAATTCTCTCCAGCTGCTTCCATGATTGTGATGGCAGTCATGTTGAGTGCGTCATCAAAGGCATCTTCTATGGCATTTTTTACGCCCTGAAAAATGTAATCTATGCTCACATCCAGTATGCTGCTTCCATTATCAAAACCTCTCCAGATTATGTCATCAATAAGATTTACCAAAAATTCTGTTAGATGCTGCTTAAATTCTTCTTCAGATATCTGTCCATCTCTAAAGTCAGAAACGTAGTCATTCTTACTTACAGAATTTTCAATATAATTCCTCATATTTTCCAATAGAACGCTAACATCTTTGGTGAATAGAGAAGAGGGCATTGTTGCATATGCAATGGCTGTGTATACATCAGCATCTGATGGAATGACATCTCCTGTTGAAAGCTCTCCACCAAAATCAAATCCTGCAATGGGATTCCATACTATTGTAAAGTTATATGAATATCTGCTGCCAAGTTGTTCATCCATAAATTCGCCTAATTTTGCCTCTGTCATTTCAGTAAAATTCTCGGTCAAAACATTTAGTTGTCTACCAGAGAACCTGAGTTGACATGCCATACATTCTGTGCATAAATCAGCATAAGTACGGTGCATTTCCTCTTTCTCCAGCATACCATCTACTAATGGCTTGAGTAAACCGTAGGATGCATTTATGCCAGCCCTGTCCAATATGTTTTCTGCATTTAGATGTTCAAATTCATCTACCTTGCATGTCATAAATTTATGGAGAATTTCTTCTGCTTTCTCCTCGTTTTCTTTTTCGATATATGCTTTCTGCACAGCGTTGGATGTAAAAGCTGGCATGAGCACCACACCGGATAGGGACACCATTACACAGAAAAGCACTGCGTCCTGCATGATGGATATGCCTCTCCTGTCTCTCATAAATTCTCTTTTTATCATTCCATCACTCTTTCCAAACCATTACTGTGAAGATTCCAGGTACGGTTTGCGCATCATTCAAATAAACAGGTACCTCCTTTGACACTGCGACGGTATCTTTCTGCCTATCCTCAATGCCTTTCTCTACCGGGCTGTCATTATATTTTGCGCTTACTTCCAATTTAAATCCAAATTTTACGCCGACTATACTGCTATTCCCTCTTATATCGGCCATATCATCTGCTGTAAGGCTGCTAAATTTAGGGAGACTTATTACACCTCCTGGCATTATAACGCCTTTTTCGCCTAAGGGCCCATCAACCATCATAAGTTTTTCTAAAACAAAGTTGGCTGCCTCATATCTATCCACGGCTTCCATTCTCTCGTTATACGAAGTATAAACGCCTGCTATCAACGCGAAGAAAATGGCAAAACCCACCATCACCACCATCAGGGCAGGCAGAGACGTAAATTCTTCGGATATCCCTCTCTTATCTTTCAAAAATGGCATTTCAAACCTCCCTACGGATAATAACAATGCCTTTCCTTTCAATATCTCCACCTTTTTCTTTGAAATAAATGAATGTCTTCTCTATGAAAACCGGCTCATTTGCATTTGCTTTTATCGGATCGACCGATATTTCATGGGCTGTATATGACATCTCGTTCTTCAGATACGATACCACTTCTTTCTTCTGGCTGGCTGTAATAGGGTCATCGGCATCTCCTGCCGCCCCATATTCGCTCTTCAAAAAATTATGCAATTCTTTGCCGCTGCTCCAGCCCTGGGCCAGTGTTCTTACATATGGCTTTACAATAAATGCTTCCCTGCCAAATATTTTATTTTTAATGGTGCCGTCTTCCCTGGTTACGGTGACATAATCAGTCGATATTTCCACTTCATAGTGATAACTTTTGGGAGGGAATGTATATACAATTTCTCCTGGAAATTCCCTCAAATCCATTGATTCGACTGTTGCTGCAAAATTTAATGCAATATTTCTGGCCTCTGCCTCCTTCTGCCAGTCGGCGTAAAAGGCTATTCCTGCGATTGCCCCTATCAAAACTCCTGCTGCCATCAGGAGGGCTACCTGTGTAAGTAACCATGATAGAACTCCTCTTTTATCGTCAAGGAATACTGACTTTGACATACTTATTCCCGCCATGATTCAAAAGTTCGAGGGTTATGCTTCTCGCGCCTCCGTAAATCACAGCTTTTCCATCATCATTACCTGTAAAACAGGCATGCTGGGCATAAAAACTCCTATTCTCGCCCCAGTCCATGAGAATATAGTAGCGATTGGAATTGTTGGGATCAGCAGAGCCAAATACGACTTTTTCAATACCCGGAGGAAAATCAACGGTAATGGTTTGGGTGGTGCCATTGTCTGCACTACTGTACATTAACTCCGCTTCCTTTACAATCTTATCAACTTCTTTTATTGCTTCTTTAACCTGCATATCTTTCCACATTTGATATCCTGCAAAGCTTGTGATGGCAATTGCAATTGATGCTATGGCGATGGCTACTATATACTGGATGGGCATCTCGATTATGCCTCTTTTGTCCTTCGATATGCTACACCTTTTCATTTTTATTTATCAAATATGTTTTCAGGGCAGCAGCAGATACAAGCACCGCACCCGCAAGCATACAAAATACGGGCGAGGTGACTATGTTCTTATAACCCTCAAACAGAAGAGCTGCTATTATAAAGGCAAAAATGCCACCTACAATCCCTGTTATCTCTATGGGAATTTCTACTCTTCCCACCTTTACTGTGGTTTTTCTTTTCTCCATTCTTTCAATTCTCCTCTCAAGCTCTGCTATCTCCTTTGCATGCTCTTGCTCATCAGTTAAACCTTCTTTTCCCTTGCTACTGTGAGATATTACAACTGGCCCCCTTCTGCTCCTATTTTCGCCTGCAAAATAAGTTCTATCACCCACCCTCCCAAATCTAAGCATCTCTTCCCTCATATTCCTTATTTCTTCGTCCAATTTCTGGGATAATTCCTGTATTTTACGATCCAACACTTCAGAATTGCTTTTGCTCTCGTTTTTCAATATTTTTGGCGATGTGAATATCTCTCCAGATAGCCTTCTTTCCACTGCATCCAATCTCTTATCGATGCTGTCTATGTTTTGCTCTATTCTTCTTATCCAGCTTCTGATTTGCCCTACATCTACTTCTTCCCTGCTTTTGCTCTCGATATTACCAAATTTTAGTAACATGCTTATCTCTTCACAACTTTTATAGCATCGCTCTGAGTGAAATCCCTATAGCATCCGCCTGCCTTCACCTGGATACTGAGATATCCTTCATTCCTATATTTGGGCAATATTGGATTGATATGGAGGTAAACTTCACCATTACTCCCTGTTTTGTTAGATGATGCGGTGCCCAGACCTACTACAGTAACAATAGCATTTTTAATGGGCTTTCCATGCCCATCTGTCACCTTTACTTCAAGAGTGTTACTTCCCTCATTAAGCACTTCGGGGCTCCAGCTGACCTGTATGTTTTCAGGGCTCCAACAGTTTGAGGTAAGATAGTATGTTACGGAGCCCAATGCGACCCCACCGATGACAAGCGTAACAACCATACGCATCGGCAGTTCCGTGACAGCTTTTTTGTCCATATGCCACAACAACTACCCTACCCTTGATATCACGATAAAATTTTCTTCTTCATACTTATGGTAGCCAGATGCAGTCACCGTTACCTTCATGTAATCCACATCCTCATTCGCATTCAATTTGACTCCAGTTACTGTGATTACAGCAGTTCCGTCATCTCCTGTCTTGCCCGAGCCAGCCCCATTTGCACCAGTAAGAGTTACCGAGGCACCTGAAATCGCCTTCCCCTTGTCATCTGTAACCTTTACCACCACATCGAAGTCGCCAGCAGAGACTTCACCCCTTCCAGAGTCGTGTATGGTTTTCAAATTTCCGTCATTGCCATCGACAGAAACACACTCCACCTGGAGATTGCCTTTCGGATGCGGTATCATTGTTATTATAGCCGCCAACACAACGCCCGCAATTACTACCAGGATAATCAGCCTCATTGGCAGCCCTTCAATAGCCCTTTTATCCCCAATCAGGCCTCTTATCTCCATTTTACCTCGAGAAATGTGAATGAAAAATTTTTATTTAAAATTTTTGAGGAGATATATGCCCCTTTCAAAAATCACCTCACAAAATTATTAAATACAGCCCTAAATATTCTGATTGCGGCCGCCTTGGCTTAGAGGCATAGCGATTCCTTGGTAAGGAATAGGTCCCGGGTTCGATTCCCGGAGGCGGCTTTAATATAATTTCAAAAGCTGGCATTTGATAAAGGGAATATTGGCTGTAATGATTTTCTCTCAAATTACTCAACCCAACGATGTAAAAGAAAAGAGGAGAATTATTTAGAGTTTACACCTATTGGCTATAGGGAGTTCAAAATCAAAAAGGAATAACATCTGTAAGAAAAACCGAAAGAAATGAATAAACACTGCTGGTTTCATAAGTTATGGTTCATGGTCTGGATGAATGATGCAAAGAAGAAGAAAAGACCTAAAGACCCTTTCTGGTATCAAAAGGAATACAAAAAAGTGCAAAATTGTTTGGGATTTCTGTAGGGAAAACAATTGGCAGTGCGATTAGACATAAAAAGCGGAAAATAAAATAAAAAGAGTGATCATGCTAACCTCTTGCTAAAATGCCTTTCTCCTTGCTCTGCCTAAGCCAGAAATAGGGTTAGCTTTACGGTGCTTTCTTTTTTACTCATCTTGCAGTTCAAACCATGCTATTTGCTTGGATGGTCTAAAATAAAGAGCGATATCACAGTAAATTAATGAGTCTACTCCGATTATACTTGGCAATGAATATGAGGCAGATTTACTTGCCTTATCACTATTCATTGGAAGATACACATATACTCTTGGTGGGTTTAATCGAATCATTTGGTTATCT
>JAGGSL010000117.1 GCA_021159125.1 Thermoplasmata archaeon | reverse complement strand
TAATTAAACGGGAACGTCAAGCTCACCCTTGCCCCAACCATACTCTACCACCAGACCATCCACCTCCCCTGAGGATGCCCTCTTATCAAAAATTATTTTTGTGCCTTCTCTTACCTTTCCTTTGATAAGACATTTGAATAAATTGCCCTCAGCACCTAGCAGTAACAGCTCCACTTTCCCGCCCGTTTCCTTTCTTGCATGTATCCTTGCGTGTATGACCCTTGTATCGTTCAATACCAGAACATCCCCCGATTCAAGATAATCCATAATTTCGTAGAAAAGGTGATGACGGATGCCGTCTTTTAAAACAAGCAATTTGCATCTATCTCGCGGCATGGCTGGCTTCTGAGCAATCGCCTCCTGAGGAAGATGATAATCAAATTCGTCAATGAGCATTTTGAACTACTTCGATTTCTTCAAAAAGGGCAACCCTGTCTTCTCATTTACTTTGATCTCATAGCCCTCCGGTTTGGCACAGGGCGTTGCATCATCCTTGCCGTTTTTGCTGAAGAAATAAATGCGCTGCTTTCTGTTCCCCCTAAGAGTTACTTCCTTTGTATAAAGGGTGTATTCGCCATATGTGAAAGGAGTCTCCTCCACCGTTTCCCATTCGGGCAGCTCTTCCTCAACCTCGACTTCATCTTCAGGAATTTCAACTCCCACTTCAAGAACTTCTAACTCTTCTACCGGCAATTCTTCCTCTTCCTCCTCCCCCTCTTCAATAAATGATATGCTGGGCTTTAATTCCTCGATTTCCCTGCCGTCAACTGCAACAATCTCCTCTCCCTCCACCTTCCACCTCGGGACTTCTATCTCGGCAGCAACATTTCTGCTTATTCTGCTGCATATCGTGCATAAATATGCTCTCTCCTCCTCGGGAATAGTTTCCTCACACACCCTGCAGGGCAAATAATCAAGAACCATCCTGACATGCTCTAACTCGTGCTCATCAGCCATGTCAAATATATGAAAACACACGTTAAAAAGGTTTTGGAGATAGACACTGCTTGTTTTCCTTTATTACTCCAGCCCCCCGCTTCCGCATGTCATTTATGGCGAAACAGCTTCACGCCATATTTCCTGCCATCTGAAGGTCCATCTTCGGTGTTTTTGGCAACTTTTTTCTCACTTTTGCGTCATATGCCTCCTCGCCGCCTGCTTCCTCGATTAATTTTTTCCCTGCCTCTATCTGGCGAAGTATGCTCGCGTTTACCCTTTCCATTGAACCGGGAGCTATTTTTTTGAGAAGTCTGGTCGCTCCTCCAAGCCCGTATGGAATGGACTCCATGCGCATTATTGTTCCGGGAAGAGCGAAGAACCAGTTGCCCAGCGAATCCTCCCCGAATTTTGTGATTGGCACACCGCTGGCTGCCTGCCTTTCGGATGTTGGACCGACATGGGCCACGACCCATTTGCCGTCAACATAAGCTTCTCCTTCCCCCTCTATCATGAAATACCCCATGGAATCATACCATTTTTTGACCAGCGGATCGACTTTTATTGTGGTATCATACCACGCCTTTATCATATTCATTGCAAACATCTTGTAGCGTGCCTTTATTCCTGCAGCCCTGCACAGCGCTATGAAAACAGATATTTGATGGAAACATGTGCCTGTTCCTCTTCTTATTGTGTTCTCCACACCGTCCATCGGAAGTATCTCTAAAGTCATGTTGCGCTTCACAAACTCAAAAGCGGATTCAGCAAACTCATAGTCGGATTTTTCATAGGCGCCAAGTTCATTGGCAAGGGCTATGACTTCTGGAGCGCGAGGGTTGCAATAGAGAGTTGGGCGGAGATATTTTTCATTTGATTTACAGTATTTCATTCCCTCCCTGTACTCTGGCAACTCATATCTCCTTGGCGGCCTTACATACTTTTCCTCCCCTGCACCCATATTTCTCACTTTCTTCAAATCTCTGAGATTCAAAAGGAGCGTTTTGCTGAGCGAAATAGCACCACCTAACATAAGCTTCAGATACATGCGCTGCGGAATGTATCCCTTTTCTTTCATTTCTCTAAGACTTGCCATTCTCTCCTCCTAAATCCATTGAAAGAACACGGCGCATTTCCTCTGCGCACCCCCTCATTTCTTCGCCATGTTGTCTCTTCACCTCCGGCTCAAGAACAGGACCGGGGCGGTCGCATACTGGACAATGCTCTAACATTCTGACTCTATCTCCAGACATTATGAATCCCGGATAGCTGTCAGCAAGCGGGTCAAGGAAAGCAAATCTCCCCCACTCCCCATAATCAACCGCCTCATATTCATCATTGAGTATAAGAGGATGAAAATATGAGTGAGGGACATGAAGATAATGCCCCTCCGGGCAATGAACCATCCATCCGTTTCCTTCGACCATCCCGTATACATCAAGGCATTGCTCCCCAGGTATGCCGAGGATATCATTTACTCTTTTCCTGAATTTTTCTACAGGCATGCGTTCATTCTCATAAATTTTCCATCCCCCGCCTGTGGCGACTGCCCCATTTTCTCCAAAATCAAATGTTTCCCCTTCCTCCTCGAGTTTGTTCATAACGAAATGGAGGATGAAAGGCAAGCCTATCATTGATATTTTTTTATTTTCTTTCTCTTTTTCCCTGAGCCACTTTATCATCCTGTTTACCATCTTTTTGTTGCCCCTCTTAACCGCAAATTTTATCATGGAACTTTTTATGCCGCTTCCCATTGCCTCTTTTATCAAATCTGCAGGTATGTCTCTGTCTATTGCAACCTCAACATTTTCTATTGCATC
Organism: Thermoplasmata archaeon; assembly: GCA_021159125.1. Classification (GTDB taxonomy): domain Archaea; phylum Thermoplasmatota; class E2; order UBA202; family DSCA01; genus VBQP01. The sequence goes on along the minus strand of JAGGSL010000117.1, from coordinate 18,852 downwards.
AAAGTACATTGAACAGACCTTACCGGCATAAACATTGGTTTTATGGGGGTTGGGCATCATCAGATAGCCGTCCATTTCGTACTGCCAGAATGGGTAAACCATGGATATCACTGTTTTTGCAAGGGCATACTCTGAAGCGTAAAAGGTCTTTCTATTTCTGGGGATAAATGTATACCTGCCGCTTGTCCCGCTGCTGTATGCAATCTCCATGCCTGCCTTATTGAAAGCGTCTATGACATCATCATAAGAAGGATTTTTTTTGTTTATGGAAATATTTGGCATTTCGCCCGTCACAAGACCTGAGAGCCATGCTGCAAAATCTTCGCCAGACGGGTAATCCTTGAAAAATTTGTCAGGTATCAGAGGTATTTTAGGCAAGTCCTCGATGCTCTTTATATCTTCGGGAGAAATACCGTTTTCCTTGCAGAAATTTTTGTAAAAGGAGTTGTTATTATAATGATGATTGAATGCATATTTTATTGCTTTAAATCGCATCTCGTCTGCTTCCTTTGGCGGAATTTCGAAGATATTTTCCGGCCCATACAATGCCTCATCTGCAGGTGTCCATGGCTTTGGCGGAATGTACTTTTCCATTCTACTGTCGAGTTTCTTAATATATTCACTGAATGCTATCTCTGTCACAAGAGTATTATTACACACTGCATTAAATCCTTTCTTTTAAAATAGATTTAAATTTGTTAAAATTTTTTTTAACAGCTTATCTTCCATTTCCCAAACTTTAAAAACACAGGGTTCTATTCCCCGATATGGAAAACATCCTGCCTGCGGACAAATACAAATTCAAACGCAAGCTTGAGGAACTGAAGGCAGTAAAGGGCCAGCACACAGAGCTCATATCTCTCTATATCCCCCCGAACAAGCAGATTTCAGATGTGGTTGCGCAGCTTAGGGATGAATATTCCCAGTCCTCGAATATAAAATCAAAGCAGACAAGAAAAAATGTTCTCTCCGCCATAGAATCCATAATGTCCCAGCTCAGATATTACAAGACGCCTCCGCCCCACGGGATGGTTTTTTTTGTCGGCGAGGGCGCAAAAAGCGGCGAGCAGCCAAAAATGATGTCCGAGGTGATAGAGCCGCCCATGCCTGTCCCCATATATCTTTACAGATGCGATTCCCAGTTTTATCTTGAGCCGCTCGAAGAGATGCTGGAGGAAAAAGATGTTTACGGCCTTCTTTTGATAGACAGGAGAGAATGCACCATTGGTTTTCTTTCTGGAAGAAAGATAGAGATGGCTGCCTATCTCACATCAAGAGTGCCAGGTAAGCACGGCAGGGGAGGACAGTCACAGCGCAGGTTTGAGCGCCTTACCGAGATTGCCGCACACGAGTGGTTTGTGAAGGCAGGAAAAAAAGCATCCGAACTTTTCCTTGAAAAAGACAATCTGAAGGGAGTTCTGGTGGGGGGGCCGGGGCCAACAAAGAGAGCGTTCCTGAATCAGAATTACCTTGATTACAGAATAGCTGACAAAATAATAGGAATTTATGATACAGGCTATACAGATGAATACGGATTGAAAGAACTTGTGAACAATGCTGCAAATGACCTTGAAGAACTGGACATAATAAAAGAAAAGAGAGTCATGAACAGATTTATGGAAGAGGTCAGAAGCGACAAAGGGCTCGCAATATACGGAGAAAATGAGGTAAAGAGAGCACTTGAGATGGGTGCGGTGGATACACTTATCCTATCAGATGCACTCAGGAGATACAAAATTAAAATATCATGCCCTTCCTGCGGCTACTCTGGCGAGATGGTCGTGGATGACACCGAAAATATCAAATGCCCGGAGTGCAGTTCTTCCGTGATTATAGAAGATAAAAAAGACATACTTGAAGAATACTCTGATATGGCGGATCAGTCGTCCACCAAGGTGGAAATTATATCCAAGGACACTGAAGAGGGAAACATTTTGATGAAAGCATTTGGCGGAATTGCAGGAATTTTAAGGTACAGAATAGAGTAGTTCTTTGGTTGCAATGAAGATTCGAGTAAATAATCATATCGGATGTCGCTCGACCATTACAAAATGCTCTTGGTAATGCATTTCTTCCTTCCTGCATTAATTCGCCTCCAAAATATGGAGCTGCTGAGATGCTTATAAATATTGCTCTCAACAGCCGCCACATGGGTTACTTCAATATTTTTCCTGTTTCCATATACCAGAGGTATAAATCAAGCTCTGCGAGAGTTATACCCAGCTCGTTTGCCACTTTTTCTATCTTTTTTTCGATTTCCAGGTACGCCTTTTTATTCAGATTCTTTGGTATTTCTTTTATAATCCCATATCTCTCCGCCGCTCTCAAAATATGACGGTCTATGATGGCCACATTTTTATATCCAATGTTTCTCAAAAAATGGCTCGCCTCCTTATAGCCAAATCCTTTCACATTTTTCACAAGCCATTCCCTTGCCTTTCTCTCATCCGAAAAACTGCTTAATATTCTGTCAATGTCTTTATATTTTCTATTGGCACATATATATTCTGCCCTGCCAGGAAACCGGTAGCCATGTTTTTTCAGTTCTTCTCTCAGCCCATCTTCGCTCAAATTGAGGAAGCCATTGCCCAAATTCTTCTGTATTTTTATGCCCATCTCGGCAGATGAATTTGCAGTCAAAATGCAGAAGCACATCTCGCTGAACTTGTCGCTTACGCTTTCAAATTCTTTTATTCTGCTATCGACCTTTCTTTTTATCGGGCCATCCATCAAATTTCTGAGTTCCGCTACCAGCTCAGCCACATTGCTCATCCAGGATGAAACAGATGACCTTTTTAATCACTTCTGCCTGCCTCATAACGCCTTCGTTCCTCGGCAAGCCCGGTTAGCCGTTGCTGTGGACCATCAATAACAACTATACCCTGATGATGTTGCTGTGCTGTTGCAAATACATGCCGGGTTCCTCCAAGTTTATTTTTCCTGTTGACTCATAATGTTCGTATCCGCTCCAGACCACGCAGTATTCCCGGCCTGATTTCATAAATATCAACCTCCAGAAATTCAGTAATGTTGCCCCATATAGGAAGATTGCATGCTTGCAACGGCAATTGACACAATCATGACATGAATGCCTGGCATTAATCTATTGTAAACTGAAATAAATAATAACATATAAATACAAAGATTTTATGTTTAAGATATTCGGTGCTCCAATGGAAAAAGAGGAGATTGCACTCCAGAAGCAGAAGAAAGAAGAAAAAAAGGTGGCAACAGAGCTTATCGAAGGTATTGACATAGGGAAGAAATTATCAGTAAGGAAAAAAATAATCGAGGAGCTGATGAATCTCCACCGAATGGAAGAAAAGGCAAAAGCAAGGGACAGATTATTTGATTTAAAATCCGGAAAAATGGTGGATGAGATAGTTGGGGAGTACGAAGATATCGTTGATTTATCTCCGCCGAAAAAGGATAATATAGAAGTTGTAGAACTTCATCCCATACACAAGCCATTTTCGTACATAAGGATAACTTACGATAACAAAAAACACGAATATCAATACGAGGTGCTTGAACCAACTCTCTCCATAGAAGAAAATAGGATATTCGAATTTTTGAAGGAAACGCTGATAAAAACAATGGACATTGAGCTTACCGAATTCAGCGAAGATGAAGCAAGGGACTATCTGAGAAAAAATGTTGAAATAGCTATCAGGGATTATTCAATTTCTTTAAGTGATGTATCGAAAGAAAAAATAATGTATTACATAATAAGGGACTTCCTTGGATATGGTAAAATAGATGTTTTGATGTACGACCCAATGATAGAAGATATTTCATGCGATGCACCCCGCGTTCCCATTTACATTTATCACAGAAACTACGAATCACTGAAAACAAACATATCATTTTCAAGCGAAGCGGAGCTGGACAGTTTTGTAATACAGCTTGCCCAGAAATGCGGAAGGCATATCTCCATAGCCCGTCCCTTAATGGATGCAACAATGCCCGACGGCTCCAGAATACAGGCATGCCTCTCGAGAGAAGTTTCATCCATGGGCTCAAATTTCACAATAAGGAGGTTCAGGGAAGAACCGCTCACTCCAAGTCATCTGGTAGAGTTCAATACTATCTCGCCAGAAATCGCTGCATATTTCTGGCTGGCAATCGAAAACGGCGCATCTGCAGTACTTGCAGGAGGAACGGCCTCAGGAAAAACCACATCGTTGAATGCTCTGTGCCTTTTCATACCCCCCGAGATGAAAATCGTGTCAATTGAGGACACCAGAGAAATCAATCTCCCCCATCCAAACTGGATAGCGTCTGTAACTAGAGAAGGGACTGCGGAATCAGGCGAGGGAAGCAAAGTCGGAATGTTCGATCTCCTGAAAGCTGCCCTGAGGCAGCGCCCCGAGTACATACTTGTGGGAGAAATCAGGGGGGAGGAGGCGGTTGTGCTTTTTCAGGCGATGGCAACAGGCCATACCGTGTATTCCACCATGCATGCTGATTCCATATTTTCTGTTGTTCACAGACTGGAGGGAGACCCTATAAACATCCCAAGGATACAGCTCCAGGCACTCAACATTGTTGCCATACAGGCAATGATAAGGATAGGGAGAAAGAGGGTTAGAAGAATCAAAAAAATTGTTGAAATTGTGGGCATAGACCCAACAACAGACGACATATTGACAAACGAGGTTTTCAGCTGGAATCCGAGAAAGGATTCGTTTGATTATTACGGCAAAGGGCATGTGCTTGATAATGTGGCGGAACAGCGAAACTGGACTGACAAAGAACTGAATGAAGAATTCACTCGCAGGAGAGATGTCATAAAGTGGATGGTAGAGAAAGGAATAAAAAATTATATTGAAGTTGGCGAAGTTATAGCTGCTTACTACAAAGATCCCGAATCTGTAATGAAAAGAGTGAGAGGGTCAGAGGAAAAAACTTCAAAAAGAGAAATGAAAACATTTACGGAGGAAGGGGAGATAAAAGAGGAAGAGGTCGAGGAGATATACATAGAGAAGAAAGACGAGAAATCCCAAGAAGATAGGGATAAAGGCGAAGAGCATGAAGAGGCAGTAAAAGATACCGTCGAAGGAAACGAAATTCAGGAAGAAAAGTCAGGTGGTGAAGAAACGTCGGAAGATAAAGAGGAGGGTTCTGGAAATGCCCCTGAGTAAGTACCAAAGTATTTGCTATAAAATTTTCGGGAAAAGGGCATCAAAATCCACCCAGATTGCATATATAAAGAGGGCCATAGAAAGAGCATACATAGAAGTGCGCCCTGAGGCGTACATTGCATATGCATGGATGAACGGAGTGATTGGCGCTGTTGCAGGAGTTGCATTTATTTTTATATATCTCTTTTTGTTGCCGGGAATGGGCATAATTCTTCCGACCAAACTCCTTATTATAGTAATTCCCGCCCCCATACTCATAGGAGCAATGGCATATCTCGTAACAATGATGATTCCGGAAAGCAAGGCAAATTCAAGGAAAAAGGACATCGACAATAAACTCCCGTACGCACTAAATTTTCTTGCGGCGATGGCTTCTGCAGGTGTCACACCTGCGCTTGCATTTAAAAGCCTTGCAGAGCAACCCATATACGGCGAGGTTCAGAAGGAAGCTGCATGGATCTACAGAGACATGTCCATATTCAATATAGATATAGTAACCGCCCTAAGAAATGCGGCGAACAGGACGCCTTCAATAAAATTCCAGGAGTTTATCCAGGGAGCTATCACCACTGTCACATCTGGCGGAGACTTGAAAAAATATTTCTTTGCAAAATCGGAAGAATATATGCGTGAGAACAGAAGAAATCAGAAAGAATTCCTCGAAACGCTTGGGGTGCTTGCGGAGAGCTATGTGACTGTCGTTGTGGCTGCGCCGCTTTTCCTCATAGTTATGGTATCTGTAATGAGCATGGTGGGCTCAGGGGGTGGAGGCGGCTCCTCACTTTTGATAATGTATATGGTTACTTTCATAATGCTTCCACTTGCCCATCTGGGGTTTGCGGTTGTCATAAGCTCCATGAGCCCGGAGGTATGATGATAGGCAGAAGGATTTCCTGGATTGCATTCGTTTCTATTCTGACCATAATAGCCCTATCTGTCGTTGCAAGAGTGATAGGAGCGCTTACAACCTCAAACCTGCTGCTTGGGGCAGCTATGGGCGCATTTCTGATATTTTCATGGGCTCAGAGAAAGATAAAGGAGGATATGCTACCGTTTGTATCGGCGGAATATAAGGAATCCGAATGGAAATACTTTCTTTCATCAATCATAACATTTGTGCTAATTATTTTCTCAACATTGCTGAATATATTCATACTTTTCCTGAATATGCCCATATCCCCTGTTCTGATAACCATAATGCTTGGGGGTGTAATACTTTTAATGCTGTATACCGTGCTTTCAATACCCACTGTTGAAGAAAGCCGCGGATATACAATTCTTTTCCTCATTGCATTTGCATTCACCGCCATTGTGATAGGCTCCCAGCTGAATGTCGGCATACATCTCCCAAAGGATGTGATTCCCGCGATAAAAAACATGGCAAACCCGCTCTTTCTATTAAACATCGCCCTGCTTTTTGAAGTTTCCTCCCTTATGATGGGCGGAGAAATGCCCACCCCCACAGAGTCGGTCATAGGGGTATACGAGAGAACAAAGTTCAGGGAAGAAAGACCGATGATAATGAGGAGGAACGTGATATATCTCGCCATTGTAATATTCATAGTACTTTTCATAATAGCGAATATAATAGCAGTGGTAGGACTTCCCGGGGAGGTAATGCTCCATAACATACACTGGGAGTACGGAATAATATTTGCAGGTGTGGGCCTTCTCATCAGTTTGATATTATACATAATACTCATAATGCCTGAAAAGGCAGGGGAAATAAGGGAAAAATATGATATAGAAACCCTGTACAGGATAATGGTTCTCTCCACATCAGCCGCATTTACCGCTGTCTTTATCGCAATTGCGATAATGCTTCAGTTTAGAATCATATCTGGAATCGGGCCCCTTCACCTTTCGCCCAAAAACTCCATAGATTTTGCAATTTATGCAATATTATCTGCCATAGGCCCCTTCGGTTTTTATGAATATGCAAGATTAAGGAAGATGAGTCTTATGGAAGAGAGATTCCCGGAATTTCTGCGAGATCTTTCAGAATCCAGAAAGGCAGGCATGACGATGGCAAGAGCTGTTGAAATGGCAGCAAAGGGCGATTATGGTTATTTAACGCCTGAAATAAGAAAAATGGCTGTCCAGATATCGTGGGGGCTTCCATTCACCGAAGCACTGAAACGCTTTGGAGACAGAATAAAGACACCTCTTGTACAGAGAACAACCTCACTTGTTGTAAAAGCATCTGAAGCGGGAGGAAAAATATCAGATGTGATAGAAGCAGCAGCAAAAAATGTAAGGGAGATAAAAATACTGCAGGCAGAGAGGAGACTGGAAATGCAGATGTATCTTCTTATCATATACGTTGCTTTTTTTGTTTTTCTCGCTGTCATTGTAATTCTTTCGGCCACATTTCTGCCCGAGTTCGCGAAGGCGACAGAATCCGTATCAAGCGTCGGCAGCATATCATTCGGAAGCGTTTCTCTAGAAGAATACAAATTTATATACATATGCACGGCAATCGTGCAGGCAATCGGAAACGGAGTGGTTGCAGGGCTGCTCGGGGAAGGGAAGATAGCGGCAGGACTGCGGCACGGAACAGTAATGGTCATTGTCACGTACATACTTTTCAGACTGATTATATAAGGCAGCGTTAGTTACTTATAGCCAGATTTTATTGAGGCATATGGTGAAAATGTTTGTCCATCATAACCCTGTTGAGCTGCATTTCGGGCCAAAAAGTTTTGAGAAAATAGGCACACTGGCGGGAAGATACGGAAAGAAAGCCCTGCTGGTCACAGGAAAACAAAGCATGAGAAAAAGCGGTATTCTCGATGAACTTGAAAGAATTTTAGGAGAGGCAGGCATTGATTCCGTAATCTTCGATAAGGTGGAGCCAAATCCGTCATACTCGACAGTTGAAGCAGGCGCAGATACAGCCATATCCAAAAAATGCGATATGGTCATAGGGTGCGGAGGAGGAAGCGCGATGGATGCGGCAAAGGCAATAGCCATAGCATCATTGAACAACAAAGAAATTTCATCTTTCTTTGAAGGAGAAACGCCGTCAAAGGCAATGCCCATAATAGAGATAACAACAACTGCAGGAACAGGAAGCGAAGTTGATAGATATTTTGTTCTTACCAATCCGGAGACAAAAGAGAAGAACGCAACAGGTTTCAAATGTTCATATCCTGCTGCAGCCATAGTGGACCCAATGCTCATGAAAACAATGCCTCCGCGGCTCACTGCCGCAACGGGAATAGATGCTTTCTTCCACGGGCTCGAATCCTATGTTTCCAGATTATCGACTCCCATAAGCGAATTATACGCAAAGGAAGCGATGCGGCTTATAATCAACAACCTTTACGAAGCATTTAGAAACGGAAAAAATATGGAGGCAAGAGAGAAAATGGCGCTGGCAAGCACACTTGCAGGGCTCGCAATAGACATAAGCAGGACAACTCTCCTTCATGCGTTAGAGCATCCTGTGAGCGGGCATTTAAATGCTGTCCATGGCGAAGGGCTGGCTGCCCTATCGTTAGCATATATGGAATTCACGCTTCCGTTATGCCCTGAAAAGTTCGCAAACGTTGCCTCACTTTTCGGAGAGGATATAGACGGTCTGCCTGAACAGGAAGCAGCCATGAAAAGCATTGACGGAATGAAAAAATTTCTGAGGAAATTCGGCATGGATATCGGGCTGAGAGAGCTGGGAGTGAACGAGGATATGATAGATGTATTTGTAGAAGAGGCGGGCAAAAGCCCCATATCAAAGACAAACCCCCGCCCCGCCTCCCCCGCCGACATGCGGGAGATATATCTCAAATCACTGTGAGGAGCAGAGCATCACGATTTCATGCCGGAGCAGCGTGTTTTCCAGGCTGATTGGCCAGGTTACAGTTAAATCCTTATATCTCGCAGCAATTTACATTCATGCTGAAAGTAGGCGTTCTTGCATCTGGCAGCGGGACAAACCTGCAGGCGATCATAGATGCATGCAAAGAAGGCAAAATAAATGCAGAAGTTGCTGCTGTTGTGAGCGATAACAGAGATGCTTTTGCACTTGAAAGGGCGAGAAAGCACGGAATAGATGCCTATTTTTCAGATGCATCGGACAGAAAAAAGCATGAGGAGGAGATAAATAAAATATTCAGCGATAAGGGCGCAGGGCTTATTGTTGGTGCAGGATATATGCGCATTCTTTCCCCGCAATTTGTGCAAAAATGGTACGGGCGCATAATCAACATTCATCCTGCATTGCTGCCGTCGTTCAAAGGAACAGACGGGCAGGGAGATGCCCTCAGATATGGCGTGAAGATAACGGGATGCACTACCCACTTCATAGACGAAAAAACAGACCACGGGCCAATAATATTGCAGGCAGCAGTCCGCGTACATGAAGGAGATGACAGGGATAAGCTCGCCAAACGCATACTAAGAGTGGAGCATCAGATATTGCCAAGAAGCATAGATTTATTTGAGCAGGGTCGATTGAAGATAGAAGGGAGGAGGGTTCGTATAACAGAAGGGGATTCATGGATGAAATATGCACTGCCTGATGTTCTGTATTCGGAAGGATTTTGATGAATGAAGAGCTGAGATGGCTGGAAGGGCTGAAAAGCAGGGGAATCAAGATAGGACTTGAAAGGATGAAGAGCCTGATGGAGGACTTTCCATTGGATTACAGAGTGATACATGTTGGGGGGACAAACGGAAAGGGCTCGGTATGCCAGTTTATCGGAAAAATTCTGCAGGAAGAAGGTTACAATGCCGGAATATATTCATCGCCTCACCTGGAAAGATTGAATGAGAGGATTACCATAAACGGTGAAGAAATAAGCAACTCTTCGCTCTCAAAAATCGCAGGCATGCTCATGAAAAAGGACGAGGGGATGACATTCTTTGAAGCCATGACAGCCATCGCCCTGATTTATTTCAGGGGCAAGGTGGATTTCGCTGTAATCGAGGTTGGAATGGGAGGGCGGTACGACGCCACAAATGTTGTCGAGGCGGAGATAACGGCGATAACAAACGTTTCAATGGAACATGAGCAATACCTCGGGGAAAGCATCAAAAAGATAGCAGAGGAGAAAGCAGGCATCATAAAGGGAGGGGATGTAGTCACCGCCTGCAGCGGGGAATCGCTAGAGGTCATAGAAAAAAAAGCAAAGGAATGCAACGCGAAACTGCATGTGGTAGGTAAAGACATAACATGGAAAAGAATAGCCCCGAAAAAATTTCTGGTGAAAAGCAAGGAAGAATATGAATTGGAAACACAGCTCAGTGGAATATTTCAGGGGTATAACATTGCAATGTCCGTCAGGATGGCAGAGTTATTAGGCGTAAAAAGAGAAAGCATAGTCAATGGAATAAGGAAGGCGTTTCTCCCTGCAAGGATGGAGAAAGCAGGAAAATTTCTGATAGACGGGGCTCACAATCCTGCAGGCATAAAAGCAATGCAAAACGGATTAAAGGATTTCAGATATGATGACCTTTTCATAATCTTCGGGGCAATGAAGGACAAGAATATCGAATCCATGATAAAATTCCTTCCCGAAGGAAAGATCATTGCAACAAGCATAGGGAGCGAAAGAGCGGCAGATGCAGATACCATAAGTTCAATAGCAAAAAAAGCAGGCAGAGAATGCATGAAAGAAAAAGAAGTTAGCAGTGCCATAAAAAAAGCTGCAGAAATGGCAGGTGAAAATGACTTAATATGCATTACAGGCTCACTTTATCTGGCAGGAAGGGCAAGAAAAATATTGAAAGAGATGGGCATCAGATTTCCCTCTCCTTTATGATGATGTTTCTTCTTCCTAACTCTTTAATGAATTTTTCAGGAGGGACACACTTTTCAGGAGGTAAAGCACCCCTTTTTTCTATACTGCCATCCACAATCATCTGGGCTATGATGGATGTCGGAAATCCTGTTGTCCTCATCATTGCAGAGATATCCCTGCTGCAATAGTCCACCATATCCGCAACTATGCTGCGCTCCCCTGAAGCCACCCATCTCGCAAGAACCACATCATCCACCTTTTTATTCAATGCCTTCTCTATAACTTCTTCTGTGAATTGCCTGTAACCGCTATCAAAAAATCCCATGTCTCTGAGAAATTTTATCTTCTCGCAATGCCCTTTGTACCTTATCGTTTTATAATCCAGTTCGTCGAGCGTGCCGTAAAAAGTTTCTGGCAATGTAGATGTGCCGCCCGAGGTGTAAAACGCTTCCAGCCCCTCAAATTCAGGGAAAGATATGTCCTCTAATCCAGTCAGGGATTCCACTTCTGCAACCTTCCCGTCTTTTATTATTTTCGCTTTCTCGATATATTCGTTTACCAGCCCATGCACGGAGAAAACGAGAGCGTAATTAAGAGGCGGCTCGGGATTCTGGGGCAAACCGCCCACCCTTATATGCATTTCTCTGGCATCTGCCTTTTTTATGAGATATGAAGCTATGACATTGGTCATGCCTGGAGCAAGCCCGCAGTCCGGAACGATTGTAACTCCTGCCTTCTTTGCCGCTTCATGAAGCGAAAGCTCATTTTTCACAATAGCCATATTGCCGCCGAGATCGCAGAAATTTGTATTGCACTTTATTGCCATCTTCGCCATTTTGTAATTAAAGTCATATGGAAGAGCGCTTACAACAACATCTTTCTTTTTCATTGCCTGCTCCACATCATGAGCATTGGTGGCATCAACTCTCATGAACTCCACTCCCTCCAAAAGGTGGGATGAACGAATGTGCTCTATGCTCACATCTCCAATCTGAACTTCTGCACCACTTTTAACAAGGTCGTAGGCAATGGCCCTGCCCATCTTTCCTCCGCCCAAAACAAGAGCTTTCATTTTATCATTTACTGTATGGGCTGCCCATTTATCATTTTTTAGGTGAAAACAAAGGGAGCAAGCTGGATGAAATTGAATGCAAAATGGGCTGAGAATGGGGCCATCACATTTTCATTTTTCATCATCAGATAACCGAGGGCGATGCCCAGAATGAACGGGATTGCTATTTGTAGAGGATTTTTGTATGAGATATGAGCTATTGCAAAAAGAGAAGATGAAATAAATATTGCTGCCGGCTGTCCTAAAAATTTTGCCATTCTCATCTGAAGGAATGCCCTGAAGAATATTTCCTCACTCAGTGCAGATAGAAATGGAATGACGAACAAAAGAGGCAGATTGACATTTTCTGCTATTTCCTGCGCCATTTCATTTTCTGTTCCATAGCCCAACCCCTGAAGGAAGTAGACAAAAATTGCTACCGAAAATATGAATATTATGGCCGTGGCTATGCCCATAACTGATGAGCGTAATGTGCCTTCCTTTCTGAAGTAGAGTTTGTGGAGTATGTCTCTAAAACTTCCCCCGTAAAGCACGTAAATGCAGAGTATTGATGAGCCACCCATAATGAGCAGGTTCATCAGAAGTGAAAGAACAAGTATCGATGGCGTAATAATTCCGGCTGATTTAATAAACAGCGAGAGCAAGGAAAGTCCGTATATGTAGGAAAAAGGTATCAAAAGTACAATGCCTGCTATCAGCTTGCGGTTCATAAAAGAGATATGGTTTGGATATAAAAATACTTATTTGACCAGTCTCACGGTTCCCGAGCCCTCTGCCAGGACCTCTCCGTTGCGGGAAATAGTGGCGTTCACGTAATAAACGCCCGGGTCAAGTCTATTGCACGGCGAACATGTTGGCACACTGTATGAAAATGAAATAATATCTGTCCCCTTGGCAAGTTCAATCACCGTGGATTTGTATAGTTTCATCTGATTCAACTTATTTTTTAAACCTGCAATCGTAATAGTAACATTATCCAGCAAGGTGGAGGATTTTACTGTCACGTTCAAAGTTACACGCTCTCCGAAGTGCCAGACCATATCCTTTTCACCAACCGATATGATCTTCACCGAAACGGCTCCTGAATTTCCGAAATCCAGGATACAGCCTGGCAAAAACACCATTACAAGAACAGAGAATGCGAGCAATTTCTCTCCTGCCATAACAAACACTATCGTCCCTCAATATTTATTGCTTTCTCCAGATAAAAATGCGGGCGCCGGGATTTTCGGGCATGCTTGCAATACAAGCCATGCATTCGAACCCGGGCAGCAAGCTTTTTCCCTTCCTTCCGTCCGCGCTTTGCACAGAGCAGAAGGGTAGATGGGAAGCTTGAATCCTAACCGCTAGATCACGCCCGCTCGAAAAGCTTATCTGAAAATGATTTAAAAAAATTGTTATGGGCCCGCCGAGATTTGAACTCGGGTCAATGGCTCTTTCTAACCCCTCCAAATGCTTACCTATGGAAAGGATTGCCCGAAGCCACAAGGATACCAAGCTACCCCACGGGCCCTCTATGGAATAACGTATTTGCTATTAAAAGTTATTTTATTACGGCTGAGAATCAGGAAGAAATGAGGTCTGAAGTCCCCTCATCATTTGCATATACGTTGCTATTTCTGCCGGGTAAAATGCTGAATATTGTCACATCAATTTCTTTGCTTGCATTGTGACCTGCCTCATCAAATGCTTCTACCTTCAAAGTATGTCTGCCAAAAGCCATGCCCCAATTCCATGTATATGGCGATTCTGTATCGTTGTATTTCATGTTCCCATCCACATAAAAGCGGACAAACTTTATTTCTGATGCCGTGCTATTGACATCAGCCTCGACGGTTACTCTGCCAATGATAATTGTTTTATCCCTCAGAGTCGGGAAAAGCTGCCTTCCCATGAAATAGAAATATCCCTGCTTGGGGCTTTTTATATCAACGGTTGGAGATGTCTTCTCAATTTTTATTGTGGTTGTATTCACTCCCTCTTTATTACCTGCCCTATCTATCGAATAGAAACTCAAGGTGTTCTCTCCCTCACTTGAAATTGTGATGGGTGATATATATACTGTCCAGTTGCCATTATTGAGCATATAATATGTGGCATTAACTCCGGATGTTGCATCTGAAGGGAGAAGTGTAACGGTAACGTTGCTTATGTACCACCCATCATTGCCTTCCGTACCGTTGAGAGAGACATTGGTTACCGGCGCCGTGGTATCAACTGTAACGCTGCAGGTATCTTCATCACTTGCCCCGTCATTATCTGTAACGTTAAGCGTGACGACATATTCCCCGTCATGGGTGTAGTTATGAGTAACGTTAACACCGGTAGCTGTTTTTGTATCCCCAAAATTCCATCGGTAAAGAGTGATTTCTCCATCAGGGTCATATGAGTCTGTGCCATTAAACGAAACCAGCGTAACATTTACCATTTGGTCGGGACCCGCATCTGCTACAGGAGGGCGATTGGATATCGTTATCTGCTTTGTAGTAGAATTTGTAGAGCCATTATTGTCTATAACCCTCAGCGTTACATCATATTTACCATCATCAGAATACACATGCGTAGGATTTTGGATTATCGAATAGTTACCATCCCCAAAATCCCATTCCCATGCAATTATTGTACCATCATCTGTACTGTTATCATGAAATGATACCACATCACCCGTCTTTATGGTGCCGCTTGGCGACCAGTAAAAATCAGCATGAGGGGGCTGATTGGGGTCTGCAATAGATAGCGGGATGAAAAATGTCATAAATAACCCGAAAGCGATACCCAATGCAAGAAAAGCATTACTACCCTTAATTCTCATTTTCGCACCTTAAATCAATATATAAAATTGCTTTTTAAGTGTATCGATTAAGGAATGCGCAGCCGTTATAATGTCGGAAATTAAAAGCTCCGTCTCGCTATATTGTTTCAACCGGTCCAGTGATCTGCAATTATGGTTATATCCCCTGTATCCACTATTCCGTCTCCATTTACGTCTGCACATTCACACCAGTCTGGGCTGCTCGGGGTTTCCATCCAGTGCTGCGCCACAATCACAATATCGAATATATTAATACTGCCGTCATCATTGACATCCCAAGGAGATAAAACAAGTTTGCAGTAAGCATCTGGAGCAGTGGTCTCATTCGGTAATGCCTCCTTATGCCCTACATAATCTTCCGCAACAGAATAGAACTGATAATATCCTCCTTCAGATGCCACAAATGTCCACTTATAATTGGATGACTTGCTTCCGCAGGAGAACCAGTCGCTCCATGATGAATTGTCACTGCTGTATCTGTAGTATAGAGTAACCTCTTTTATGCCCCCGTTATCACTCGCATTTACTTCTACTTCAAATGTATCACTATAAATTTCATCTGGCAAAGGCAAGACATGTGATCGAGGAATATCGCAATCAACTATGACATCATTCCATTCCATCCCTTCAACATTTCCAGCCTTGTCAACACTGTAGAACTCTATTTCATATTTGCCACAGGAGGAATAGCCATATTCGATGCCCAGCCCTGCCAGATCAATTGGATAAAACGGAGGGGTTGCATTCCATACCCCGTATTCCTCCCAGTTAAACAGTATATCCCACTTATCTGATGAATAATTCCACTTGAATATGCGGTAATATGTGTGGTTCACGCCAGATTCTCCCCCTGCCGGCATGTCCGTGGCAACAAGGGTTATGAGTGTTTCATTCGTAATGTAGTGCAGAAGATAGCCGCCCTCTTCTTCAAAAAGTGTAACGTTATAAACAAATCCGTGGAATTTCTTTACAGTGATAGGTGGAGCTGGCCGGATTGTGGTATTTGCCCATGCCTGGTCATATGCCCCTTCGTGACATGTGACATTAACAAAATTATGCAGCATATCGCCTTCAAATGAAGGTGGAATATCAACAAAAATTGTTATCACCAGCGGTGCACCCACATCCAATACCGGAAATGTCCAGACCGCATGCGAAATATCATCAGGGGGAGGATACGAATGATTAAATGAAATGTGGCTGTCATATAGCTCTCTGACAACAACATCTGTTGCAGGAGCTGTACCCGTATTATTCACCCACACCTTATATTCAATGCTGCCGCCCGCCTCTGCAACACTCGGGATGCTCACTTTTTCTATTTCCAGCGAAGGCATGGATCTCACTTCAGTGGTTTCGTTTGTTTCGTCGGTTGAGTTCTCATCGCATGTCACATTTGCTGTGTTATACAGAATAGTTCCATTTTCTACAGGATTGATATGCATATGAATCTCTATGCTCTCACCGACACCCGCAACTATCTTTGGGAATATCCATATATTATTTCCAGAAGACGGAGGAGGATTTGCATATAAAAACTGGGTGCTGGGATCATATGTTTCCGTAACAATTACATTTGTGGCATTTGCATCTCCTGTATTGTTTACCCAGATACGATAAACAAGCTCGCCACCCGCATCTGCTGGATCGCTGCTGTCTGTTTTTTGTATTGAGAGGGCCGGAGAGGAAATGACAGTTAAATTTGCATATGCATGGCTTATTTCATTGTTTGTGTTGTCCCCATTGCTGTCCCAGTTGAGAACAGCATCGTTGACTATGGTCGTGCCGTTATCTAATGGTGAGGATACCGTTACATTGAATTCTATCGTTACAGTTTCGCTGACATTGAGTTCACCGTTCCATGTTATCATGTTATTGCTGTAAGAAGCTATTCCTCTGTCGGATTTTACGGAGTTTGTTTCATAGGTTGTGTGCAGGGGGATTGAATCGTTAAGCTCGTTTCCGGGATTATTGTGATGGTTTTTATCGCCGATATTGGTTATATTTATGATGTAATGTATATCATCTCCTGGTCTCAGTGGAGCACCGTTCATGTCAATGGCATCTTTTGTTATGACAAGTTCAGGGGCAGATATAACCTGAGTTTTCTCATACGTTTCATTTTTTACGCCCTGAGCGCATGTGACATTGGCGGTATTGTTCAGGACTATGTTTTCCAGAGGCATGTGAACCTGGACTTTGATCTTAATGGAATATGAATCTCCAGGGCTTAATTTGGATATATGCCATTCATTGTTGCCTGCATCCGGGGAAGGGTTTGATGAAATGAAAGTTACGTTTGCATCGTATGAATCCATAACAATTACATTTGTGGCATTTGCATCTCCGTTATTTTCAACAGTTATGGTATAATTGAAGAATGTGCCCGGATGGACCGGATCGCTGCTGTCTGTTTTTTGTATTGAGAGGGCCGGAGAGGAAATGACAGTTAAATTTGCATATGCATGGCTTATTTCATTGTTTGTGTTGTCCCCATTGCTGTCCCAGTTGAGAACAGCATCGTTGACTATGGTCGTGCCGTTATCTAATGGTGAGGATACCGTTACATTGAATTCTATCGTTACAGTTTCGCTGACATTGAGTTCACCGTTCCATGTTATCATGTTATTGCTGTAAGAAGCTATTCCTCTGTCGGATTTTACGGAGTTTGTTTCATAGGTTGTGTGCAGGGGGATTGAATCGTTAAGCTCGTTTCCGGGATTATTGTGATGTGTCATGTTGCCTGTATTTGTTATGGAAATGATATAATGTATCTTATCCCCAGGATGCAATGGTGAACCGTCAATGTCAAAGGCTGCCTTGGTTATTTCCATGAATGGCGCCGACCTTACCTCCGTGAACTCTGTATATTCATCAGTAGAGCCCTCATTACAGGTCACATTAACAGTGTTTGATATTATCGTGCCATTGCTTATGACTGACTTTACTCTTGCTGTTACGGTGTATACCACATAATCCCCTGGAGAAAGGGTTGAGATATGCCATGTTATAGTATCTCCATTATCATACCCTCCATCTGCACCAATAATGGAAAGATTGCCCTCATCATAGTCATCCCTGACTACGACACCTGTAGCATCCTCGTTCCCGTTATTTGTAACATTTATGTTGTAAGTGAGTATGCTGCCCGAATTGACCGGATCAGGCGTATCAACCTTAGTAACAACAAGGTTTGGAGCAGTGACTGAAACCATGTGCTCTTGGTAATGCTCCGTTTCCCTATTGCCCAGCAAATCGGTTGAAAACCACCTTATCTCATTTATGCCGTAATGGCTCATCGTAAATTTTGCAGATATTATGCCGCCTGCGGGGTTAATATCACCTGTACCATTATCCCACACCGTTTCATCTGCCACCTTTGTATCAACATTACTATCTCCATTGCTATCCCACCATACTTCATAATGAAGATTTTTTATGCCGACTGAACAATTGCCGCTGTCAGTTCCGTTCAACCATATGGGTGTTTCATCTGTAATATTACGGACGACATCACCTTCACCACCAACATCTTTTGCGGTTAGTGGAGGAATATTGTCCACGTTTACAAGACTTGTTACAGGAATGCCTGGCTCCTCAAGGCACCAGAAGGTATCTCTGTTGCCCCACTCTTTACCCCAATCGTAGAAAAGAACTTCCAGCATGCCATCTCCATCTATGTCTGCTATGCTGGGCGATGTATGGACAGGGCCATTGGTGAGGAATTTTGATATCAGAGAACCATTTTCTCCATCCAGTTTGTAGAGATATCCGTCATCTGAACCTATAAAAACATTCAACTTCTGCCCTAACTTACTGCTGCCGTAAAATCCAGTTCTGGCGCAATCATGTCGGAACATGGGCCATTCCGAACTGTAAAGTGAACCGTCACGTGCAAGAGAGGGAGATGAATAAATTGCTCCGCCTGTGGCATATTTCCATTTCAAATGTCCAAGGCTATCTAGGCAATAAACATTTCCATCAAGAGAACCTACAACTATGTCCAGCTGCCCATCGCCATCGACATCTCCAATCGCAGGTGATGAATAAATTGCCCCACCCGTTTTATATCTCCATTGCTTC